>CAKZMA010001568.1 GCA_937127375.1 uncultured Coleofasciculus sp.
GTTTAATTTTTCAGACTTTTTCCCTTGATTGGATATGTAGTTTCTTGTACTTCAAATTGAAGTGCGGAGTCTAGGTTCATAAACATCCTCATCCCAGAGACTGGGCAGCCTTTACACTGATTGGAGAAGCCGAATAACCCATTATTCCTAATTCTTGCTCCATGCTACCCGTTAACCAAGCCGAATCCATTATCTTAGATCTCGTCCACCCCTTAGACTCCCAGTTAGACAGCGAAAGTATCGACCTATCCGCCGCCACAGGTCGCATTTTGGCGTCTCCTGTAACCAGTCAATTGGATTTTCCTCACTGGGATAATTCTGCGATGGATGGTTATGCAGTACGCTATGCGGATGTGCAGTCGGCGAATGAACAACAACCAATACGTTTAGAACTCGTCGAAGAGATTCCCGCCGGCTATCAACCGCAAAAAACCATTGCACCCGGACAAGCGGCGCGTATCTTCACGGGTGCATGTATGCCCCAGGGCGCTGATACGGTGGTGATGCAGGAACATACACAGCGCCAGGATAACCAGGTTTTAATCTTACAAGCCCCGAAACCGCAAGGTTTTGTGCGTCATCAGGCATCATTTTACCGTGCTGGAGACCCCCTCTTAGAATCAGGAATTCAACTGGGTGCGCCAGAAATTGCCGTCCTCGCCGCCGCCCAATGTACGGAACTCACCGTCTATCGCCGTCCCAAAGTCGCGATTCTCTCCACCGGAAATGAACTGGTTACGCCGTACCAACCCTTGCAACCGGGTCAAATTGTCGATTCTAACCAATACGCCTTAGCCGCTTGGGTGACTCTCTGTGGCGGAATCCCTAAGGTACAGGGGATTGTCCGCGATAAACCGGACGCCCTGAAGCAAGCCATTGCCCAAGCTATTCTAGCCGCCGATATTGTTCTGTCTACAGGTGGCGTCTCTGTGGGCGAGTATGACTATGTAGATGAAATTTTAGCCCAACTGAATGCGGAGATTCACATCCGTTCGGTTGCGGTTAAACCGGGTAAACCCTTAACCGTGGCGACGTTTCCGCCTCCGAGTCAGAGGAATAAAAAAGGCTCATCGCATCCAGTCTTATATTTTGGTCTACCCGGAAATCCAGTATCCGCGTTAGTCAGTTGTTGGCGATTTGTGCAACCTGTGATCAAAAAGCTTTCTGGGTTACCAATGCAACAATGGAAACCTAGGTTTATCAACGCCATCTCCGGTAGCGAACTCAAATCCGATGGGCGTCGAGAATCCTATTTGTGGGGTCAGCTTCAATTAGTTGAGGGGAACTACGAATTCAAGTTGGCGGGTGGTAGTCACAGTTCGGGTAATTTAATTAACTTAGCCCAAACTACGGGTCTTGCGGTCGTACCCGTTGGTCAAACCTTGATTCCAGTCGGAGAAATGGTGCAAGTTTTGTCGGTGGGCTTTTAATAGGAAAAATCCTTTAAGATGGGGCGGTTGTAGACGAGGAGTGGCTTCCCGTAGGGTAACCGCAGCTATACAAACAAAACCCGCCTGCGCGGGTTTACATTCTTTTTAACCAGTTATCACCCAAGCGTAACGCACCAACCAAGGTGGTGCGTTACGGCGCATGAGTGTTCTGTGGAAAATAAAAGTGAATAAAAAACTATGCGCCTAACGCACCCTACTGCCGTGACCCAGCTAATTTGGTGCAATAGATTGGGTTCGTAGTGAGGGAACCTCAGCCCTCTCCAGATAGGCGTTAGAGAACTAAAGTTCTCACTACAAACAAAGTCCTATTTTAGGTGGGTCACGCCACTACACAAGTGCTAATTTATTTGCTCCATTGGATGACGTTTTTTTGGGTTAAGAATAAATCCTGTCCAGCTTGAGGGTGAAATTGTAACATAAGGAAACGTTGATGAGGTTGAATGCCAATGACAGGCTGACTCAAAACCGCTCCAAAAATAACTAGGTTTAATACTAGGCCAGCCTGAGTATTCATAGATAACTTTCTGACTCAACTCTAATCGCTTACATTGAGTTCAGAATAGTTGGCAGAACTTTCCTTAAGCCAACTGAGCGCTCTAGAGGCTGCATGGTTTTGAATATCTTGAATGAACAGTTAGGGGAAGGTGTCAGACTTAGGGGATTCCCCTAACTTTTTAAATATTAAACAGCCTTTAATTTAAACCCAAGGCTGAAAGCTGAAGTCGGTTAAAGCTGACTGGATAAGATGAAAAATCCTTCAGCTACCCAATCAATCTGTGCGCGACACCATCACGGGTTCTTGATAAAGGGGTACAGTAAATGTCACAGTTGAGCCTAAGTTTTCCCCCATGCTGAAGAAATGTACGACACCGCCCATGGTTTCCACTAGCTTTTGGGAAATGGCTAACCCTAACCCGGTTCCCCCGTAAGGACGATTGAGTCCACCATGCACCTGGCTAAAGGATTGGAAGAGTTTGTCTTGCTTATCCAAGGAAACCCCAATTCCTGTATCCGCTACCCGCACTTTCACATGTCCAGGAAATTCCTGTCCTTGAAAATGGACTTTCTTGCGAATGACTTCGGCGCTGATGGTAATTCCCCCTTCATCGGTGAATTTAATCGCATTCCCCACCAGGTTTAGCATCACCTGTAGCAACCGTTGATAGTTGCCATACATGACAATGCCATCATAGACGGCGGGAATTTCCAGGGTGAAGCTCAAATTCTTGTGATGGGCTTGCTGCGCGGTAAAATCATAGACTTTATTGAACAGATACTCTAACTCAACTGGACTAAACTCCAGCTCCATTTTTCCGGCTTCAATCTTGGCGATATCTAAGATATCGTTGATGATGTTGAGCAGATGTAAGGCGCTATTATGGGCTTCCTGGATAAACTCGCGCTGTTCTTCGGGGTCATCCGCCATCCCTTCCAGAATCAGCTTGAGAAAGCCAATCATTCCATTTAGGGGCGTCCGCAATTCGTGAGACGTGCTGGCAAGAAATTCACTCTTGAGGCGGGACACTTCCTCGGCTTGTTCTCTAGCTAGTTCCAGTTCTTTATAGAGCGTACCATGCGCGATCGCGGTTCCCACTTGTTCAGCCAACTCCCGCACTAGCTCAATTTCCGCATCACTCCAGGGACGGTGGCGATCGCACTGTTGTAAACTAATTAAGCCATTGGGTTCATCTTTATAGGACGTGGAAACCACCAGCAGGGATTTTTCCTGAAACCGACTGGGGGCGATTTGGTCAACAACTACGGGTTCGGAACTCCACATCGCTTGTTTCATTATCAGTTCCGACTCTAGTTCCAGCGTCATCCCCAACATTTCCTCTAATGAGTCTTGGCGATACTCCGCTTCCACCTTGACATCCATGTAGTCAGGTTTGTAGGAACAGATAATACAGCGACTGACTTGTAGGGCTTTCCCTAAACTGTCTACTGTTTGTTGCCAGATTGTATCTAAGTCTAAAGTCCGGCGAATCCGGCGGGCAATTTGGGTGAGTAGTTTTTGATTGGGATCGACACTTAACGGTACCAACGAATCGATAACTTTTTGCACCGAACCCTCAGGTAACAGATGACCCATCACCCAAACCTGAGTCGCCTGACCGTCTGCTTGTAAAATTGGGCTGATCACCAGTTCAAAGGGAAAAACGTGATCGCCATAACAGAAGTCGTGGATACAGCGTTCTGGGGTGCGGTTGTCTAGAATCCGCTGGATTCGATCCCGATAAGCATCTAGAGCAATGGGATGAAAGGTTTCGTTGAGGGGAACCCCAATAACCTGTTCTTGAGTTAATTCATACTGCTCGGCTTGTCGCCAATAAAAGGAGTGATACTGACCTGATGCATCTTGGCTACACATCAGCTCAACCTCTAACTCCTGCAAAAAGCTGGACTTGCCTTGTGCAGTAGTAGATTGCATAGTGGTATACCCGAATCGAGGATGGTGGAAATCAGCAGGAGCAATCATCTACAAGAAACCTGGAAACTACAAGCAGCGAAAGGATTAGCGCTCGCACCAAGACAGACATAAATGCAACCCCTTAACGCCCTGGAGCCTCAGGCGAAAGAAAAAGCGACGAACCTCTTGGCTCTCAATCGTTCCATTCGCCTCGTGGCGGTACTGGTGGATTTCGTCTCAAGGTGCGGGTTAGCTCATCATCGCGATCGCGCTCTCCTCTTAGCCATTGACGAATGGCTGTTTCTATCACCTTAGACGGATCATTGGTTAAGTGTTTGATTTGGTCTAACAGTTGAGCATCCATGAGGATAGATATTTCTTCCTTGTTTGTTGAATGCTCTCGATGAATGGCATGATTATTCATTTTCAGCGTTTTGGTGTTCCCCTACACTACAGTTTACGACAACTTGCTCTCTTGCCACCTGAGATTTGTGACGCAATCAGCCCGAAAAGGTTCTCTGGAGTTAGAGTATCAGGAGTATTGTCCCCATTTTGGGAAGAAACATTAAAATACATTAAGAGCCATCCATTCCGTGTTGCCGATTTTTTTTGTCACCCGATAATTCTATGACTGATGTTCCTGTCTCTCGCATTCGCAATTTTTCCATCATTGCTCATATTGATCATGGTAAATCCACTTTAGCCGATCGCCTCTTACAGACAACGGGTACGGTGAGCGATCGCCACATGAAGGAACAGTTCCTGGACAACATGGAATTGGAACGCGAGCGCGGGATTACCATTAAACTGCAAGCCGCTCGCATGAACTATAAGGGGCGAGATGGTGAGCAATACGTTCTCAATTTGATTGACACCCCGGGTCATGTGGATTTCTCCTATGAGGTTTCGCGATCGCTTATCGCTTGCGAGGGCGCATTGCTCGTGGTAGACGCCTCTCAGGGGGTTGAAGCTCAAACTCTGGCAAATGTTTATTTAGCCTTGGAGCATGACCTAGAAATTATTCCGGTTCTGAATAAGATTGACCTCCCAGGAGCAGAACCCGAACGAGTGATCTCAGAAATCGAAGAGGTCATTGGTCTCGATTGTAGCGGAGCCATCCTCGCATCGGCAAAGGAGGGTGTTGGGGTTGATGAGATTTTAGAATCTATCGTGCATCTGGTTCCTCCTCCCCAAGACACCATCAATCAGCCCCTGCGAGCCTTGATTTTTGATAGTTACTATGACCCCTACCGAGGTGTCATTATCTATTTCCGGGTGATGGATGGTACAGTCAAAACCGGGGATAAAGTTCGGCTGATGGCATCCAAAAAAGAATATGAAATTGATGAACTGGGTGTATTGTCACCAACACAAATCCAGGTTGAGCAACTCCACGCCGGAGAAGTGGGATATATAGCAGCGGCGATTAAAGCTGTAGAAGATGCCCGTGTCGGCGATACGATAACTCTAGCTGCTGAACCGGCGGAGAAGCCCTTACCCGGTTACAAGGAAGCCAAACCCATGGTGTTCTGTGGCTTATTCCCCACCGATGCGGATCAGTACGAAGATTTACGCGAAGCCCTCAACCGTCTCAAGCTCAATGATTCGGCTCTCAACTATGAACCGGAAACCTCCAGCGCCATGGGGTTTGGTTTCCGCTGTGGTTTCTTAGGCTTATTGCACATGGAAATCGTTCAGGAGCGGTTAGAACGGGAGTATGATTTAGATTTAATCATCACCGCCCCATCGGTGGTTTATCGAGTCACGAATATGGATGGGGAGCTTTTGGAAATTGACAACCCCAGCTTACTCCCTCCACCCCAGCAGCGGGAGAAAATTGAAGAACCATACTGTCGCATCGAGATGATTACCCCAGAAACTTATGTGGGGACGCTGATGGAACTGTGTCAAACGCGGCGGGGTGAGTTTAAAGATATGCGGTATTTAACCCAAGGGCGAACCACCTTGGTGTATGAATTACCTCTGGCGGAAGTCGTGACTGACTTTTTCGATCAACTCAAATCGCGATCGCGCGGTTATGCCAGTATGGAATATCAGCTTATTGGGTATCGGGAAAACACGCTCGTCCGTCTTGATGTATTAATTAATGGTGATCCCGTGGATTCTCTGGCAATGATTGTCCACCGGGATAAAGCTTACTCTGTTGGTCGGGCTTTAGTGGAAAAACTCAGGGAACTGATTCCCCGTCACCAATTTAAAATTCCTCTGCAAGCCTCAATTGGAAGTCGGGTAATTGCCAGTGAACATATTCCCGCACTGCGGAAAGACGTACTCGCTAAATGTTACGGCGGGGATATTAGCCGGAAGAAAAAATTGTTGCAAAAGCAGGCAAAAGGGAAAAAGCGGATGAAATCCCTGGGTACAGTTGATGTGCCTCAGGAAGCATTTATGGCAGTATTGCGCCTTGATCCTCAGTAAGGGAGTTGGGGAGCCATGTAGAGACGTAGCATGCTACGTCTGGAAGCTGGGGGAGAAGAAATTCAATTAGAGCTTATCCGAGGAGTATTGAGGTCCATCTAAACAGTGATAATTTCCTTATTCCTTATCACCTTGCCATCTGCATTCTGCCTTTTTTCAGTCAAGGGCTGACAAAAGCCTAGCTTAAGGATTAAATTGGATGGTTGAGGGTGCATTAAGCTCAAGATGATAAAAACTCTACACTATTCCGCCTTTTAAGCAAAACCCATGACGTCAATCCAATTTAAGCATCTAGCCGCTTCATGTCAATTCTTAAGTGCAGCTTTTTTAGTCATTATGCTGAATAGTTGCGCTCAGACTTCTTCAAATGAAATAGAGTCCTCTTCTGCCTTAAGCAATTCCACAGAAACCCGTCAAGATGTAGCCTCTAACGCTGATGTTACCCCGCTTTGGTCAGATAGCTTTGCAGCAACGGATTGGCAGCAATCTTGGAATTTTAAAAGTGAGAAACAGTGGGGTTTAGAAAATAGTGAAGTGATTAAAGATGCCGACGGCAGATTTGATCAAGTGTTGCGAGTAAACTATCCAGCGGGTTCAGCTAGTCCTACGGTTTCTCGAAAAAATGACGCCCCCTTAGGAGGTACACAGTTTTATGCGGATTTATATTTACCGGCTAAAGAATCCCTGCGCTTAAGTTATTATGTTCGTTTTTCGGATGACTTTGACTTTGTGAAGGGAGGGAAATTGCCGGGACTTTACGGGGGTAATGGTGCTAGTGGCGGGAAAACTCCTGATGGAACCGATGGGTTTTCGACGCGATTCATGTGGAGAAGAAATGGTGATGGCGAACTGTATGCCTATCTGCCCACAAGTGAAGAATACGGCACATCAATTGGTCGGGGGAATTGGCAGTTCGTCCCCGGAACTTGGCATCATATTGAGCAGGAGGTTATCCTCAATGAACCGGGTCAAGCCAATGGTCGGGTTAAAGTTTGGTTGGATGGAAACATGGTTCTAGATGAGCAAGGATTGACATTCCGTACTGTTGAAGACCTCAAAATTGATGGTATATTTTTCTCCACCTTTTTTGGTGGCGGTGATCCTTCTTGGGCAACTCCGAAAGATGTGTATGTAGACTTCGCTGATTTCTCGGTTTCAGAGGTGAACGAGTAGGGACAAGTTTATTTCAAAGTCGCCATATCACGAGAGTTTGGTTACTTGTCCTGATTCGGAGCAGTTGATCGGATTGAGGTGTTTAACATTACCATTGATATAGCGTTTCCTGATCGGGTGAGGTACAGCCCTCCCCCCCAGCCCCTCTCCCAAGCTTGGGAGAGGGGAGAAAAAGGGAATGTAAGCCCTGTCCTTTTACCGTTTGGGTGTACCGCATCGACATGGAAACTGCTATAGAACAGACTAGGTAGGTGTAAAAACGATGGGAACTTTATCTGAACTACCTGCAACTTTACCCAATCATACTCAGCTCCCTGAGTCAGATAATTGTGTTAGAGTTTGTCTCTGGTAATGGTCAACAGGAACGCGATTCCCTTCGGGATAGCTTCGCTTCACGCACTCCTTTTCTGCGTATTTTTTAACCAGGAAG
>CAKZMA010001569.1 GCA_937127375.1 uncultured Coleofasciculus sp.
CGCCCAATCGCCAATCAAAGCGCTGGCTGTATCCCAGTTGTGAGACGCGATCGCGTTTAACATTTCCTCTGCTCTTAGCGCGTCCTGTTCGGTCATTTGGTCAATTAGTTGCGTTAACTGCTCAACTGACATTGCTCAAAATCTCCACAATTTGAAACGTCATAAAAAGGGCGATTAGTTCAAGAATTAGGCGAATCATAGAGCCTGATCACATCCTCATCCACTACTCGAACCATTGAGTTAAAAGCGGCTCTAAGGCTTGTAAATGGGGAGCTTGTGGATTCAAAGATACCGACTAACTCAACCCTGTAAAGCCAGTTACCTTGGTCTTGGTAGAATTCGATCTTGATTCTTTCCATCGGTTATAGTCCCCCCATTGGCTTAAACTGTTTAGGCGATGGTTGCATTGATGGCTGGATGCTTGGTTTACCCTGTCCCTGTGACCTTCCCATTTGCACGGGTGGCGGCGGGGGTGCTGGAGTAGTCTTGAGTGCTGACACCAAATGATCGCCGTAGTTAATCAGAAGGATTGAGAGCAACTGGGAGAATGTTTTAATCCCGGTTTGAGACATAATCGCCTCGGCTTTTGGGCGATCGCTTTCGTCTAAAACAACTCGTGTCTGTGCCATTATTTAGCCCTCCATGTTTGCCATCGCGACGATGTTAAAAAGCTGAGGGTTAGGGGCAATCTTGAACCGTTCCCCAGAGGCTTCACAGATTGGGGCGGCTAAATGAGCGCTTCCCCCGGTGATCAAAACCTCTCCCAATTCAGGTAAATGTTCTGCCCACTTCGAGCGAATCTCAGACCGTGCCGACTCTACCCACTGCTCACAGGCTTTTTGATAGATGGCACTAAAATCTATATGGTCTGTGCTGTATAGATAGTCAGAGCGTTGAATCGCATCCATGATGTGTTCGAGCTTGGGGGTGTAGTCCATCCCGGTTGAGTGTTGGAGTTCCACCGCGACCTGTTGGGCTAAGGCTTTTGTACCAGGTAGAATCACCTCACCGTCCTCAACTAGAGTGCCGTTGGGGAGATAAATCCGGGCGATGGAAGTACCGCCCCCGATGTCCCAGACAGCATTCTTGTGGTCAGGGAAACTAAAGAATCCTTGAGATTTGGCATAGTAAAAAGCTGGGAGAGTCTCGTCTAACGGTTCGACTGAGCGGATGGTGTAACAAATCTCAATCCCGTTACGCTTAAAAACGCGGTAGTCTGGGTGATTCTCTAAGCGCTTAACCGCCTCCAGGTCAGCATCATTGAGGCTGTTTGGGAGTGCGATCGCGAATTGAGAAATGTGGACAAAATCAGACCCGTTGATAGGCTCAATCGCTGCTAGGGCAAGGATTTCAGCCAACTCGCATTTGTCCTTCTGGAAGGTTGGATCGCCTCCGAGGTCTTGGGCGAGTTTCCCGATCGCGTATCGTTTGCCGTCCACTTCGATTAAGACGGTTTGGGGGTCTGGCTTCAGTCGCTTCCACTGGTATTCTGAGCATTCTTTGATGCATGAGGGGATGCATTGAACCACCCCGTCAGTATCAACCCATTTGAGAAAACGATTCCCACCATCAAAGACCACTCGCGATCGGATGTGTTCACTAGACGGATAGGCGAGTTCGTAGCCGGACGGATAGGAGTGTACGTCCGGAGGCGCGAGATTTTCAGTTTTCATGGTGCTGTATTGATTGATTTAACGTTGTTTGAGGCGCTGCAAGGAGAGGAAAGCAACCTAGAATCCTGGTTGTCCGCAACGGGGCGTTTTACGTTTTTCTCTGTTCGCTGGGCGTCTATGTCTGCTATCATAAACATAAATACACAAAAACACAATTGTGTATTTGCTCAAAAATTTGAAACAGGGGGATAGCAGATGTGACAATGGGGTGTAATCGCGCAAATTTGCCATGCCCCGAAAAAAACGAGACGAAAGGCTGAATATAACTATCAACGAGTCTTTGAAGCGCCAATTTGATGTAATTTGCGCTTTAAAAGGACTGAGCATGAGCGATGGCGCTCAACAAGCAATCACGGACTGGGTGAAAAAGAATGCAACCGAACAATTACTGGAAGCCATCGAAAACATACCCACCGATGAATCAGAAAGCCCAGCGCCTGAGCCAAGCACCAGGGGCAAAGGGAAGGGGAAAGGATGAGAGAGGCGCTTTACGAGAGGAAAACAACCTAGAATCCTGGTTGTCCGCTCTACTGCGTTTGACGTTTTTCTCTGTTCGTTGGGCGTCTATGTCTGTTAGCATATAAGTAAAGTAAAGTACCGTAAATCACTTGTCTTGAAAGATCCGTAAGGTAAAGACGATAATTGGACAGTAAGGAAATGAACGACAATGAAATGCCAGCCAAAGGAGAGAGTGTCCAAACTTATGTCCCCCTGGAAATAAAGAAAAAACTGGAGGATTGGGCGCAAGAGGAAGAACGCTCTATCAGCTTCCTAGTTGCCAAGCTAATTACTGAGGCGGTTGAAGCCAGAGAAGCCCAGCACAAAAAAACAGCGCCTGAACCCAGCACCGGGGGGAGAGGAGGGAGGGGTAAAAATAAAGATGGTTGAACCGGGAACGAATGACGACCCGACTCAGGAAAACGTCCACTCAGCAACCGATCCGGACAAGTGTAGGGACATGGAACGGAAGTATGGGTGGAAGTTAAAGAAAATCAAACCAACACGCGATCCGACGCTCAAAGTCGATTGTGTATTCTACGGCAAGCAAACTTCTTTTGA
>CAKZMA010001570.1 GCA_937127375.1 uncultured Coleofasciculus sp.
AGAGTTAATTCGCGTATTTCCCGCTGTCGGATAGGACAATAAGTGAGGATTGCACATAAGAGATATCGAAGCCAGGAGCGCATTACAGCAAGCTCACTCCGTTTACAGTGATTATGACGGTAAGGGGCACAGCATCTTCGCAAGAAGTGAACAATCTCCACCGCCTGCTCAAAATCCATGTCCTTGACTTCTTTCTTCTCTTGTAAAGAGACCAATCTCTCTGGCTCATATTGATCCGCAAATCGATTGAGAAGCAGACGAATTTGCGCAATGATTTCGATGTCCCGATATTCTCCACGCTTAGATTGTGATGCGTATCTAGCTTTTGCAATATTGAGTGGTGCTTTCGCCATATCCAAAGCCCAGCCATAGGTATTCCCTCGCTCATTAATTCCCCAGGCAATAAACTCTTTGAAGAGGCGTAACCCTTCTTGATCTGAGTCCTGACTATCTCTCAGGAAAAGATAAATTGAAAGTTCGTGGAGAGGAATTTTCTTGTAAGTATGTAGCCATCCTAGAAACTGAAACGTATGACGCTCAACATTGTCTCGGAAGGCATTAGGTCTTATTTGAGAATCTTGGCGATCAAAGACTTCTTTGGCTGTACAGAAATGCCTTACTACTTTTAATTCTTTTTGAACTTGCTCGGGAACTAACTCCTCAGGGAGAGCATATGGATTTTCCTTCGTCGATCGCTTTCCTTGGTTTAGTTTGGCGAGAGGAATAGCAGCTTGAACTCTTGGCGAAAATTTATTAGAAACATCAGTGGATAACATCTCATACCAATCTTGACTCGATAACCATTTGAGAAATCGCGTCAATGCAGGATGATAGGTTGTTCTAACAATGTCGGGCTTAATTCGATTTTCTCGAATTGATACCTGAGTCAGGTCGTCGAAAATCTTGAGATGATTGACTTCGCTAAACTCTCGGATAGAAATTCCTGACAGAGCTTCCAAAAGTTTATCTCCCTTAAAGTCATCCACTCCTCCACAGTGCTCGACTACCCCTGGAAGTAGATATATGCGGAAAACAGTCCTTAGATTGCTGAGCGCTTGCTTCTCCTTCTTACTCGTCTTATCAAAGGAGTAAAGCAACATTGCTTCCCGCACGGTAGAGGGAATAATAGGATTCATTTAGTACCTCTGTTTTATAATGATAATTGTTTAATTATATACGCTCTGAAGCAAAACGCAAGTTCAAGAGTAATGCTTGAATTTTTAGTAGCTTGAAACCTTTGCAGCAGAAGGTTTTCCAGCTTGTTCAATTTTTGGTGTAGGAAGTGTATGAATCGTTTTCCTACAGTTTTATCGGGTCAAAATCTCAGTACAGGACAAACTGGTTGAACGGTGCCGAGGGTCGGGCTGCCCGCCGCTGTCGATATCCGACCAGAGAATGTGCGATCGCATCACGGTCGATATGGAAGCGTCAGGCTCCGATAGTTACCCAGCTCATCTGCTCGAACTGGTGCATAAATCGGCTGCGGCTGCGTAGTGCAATGTGGTGCGATCGCTAGCAAAAACACCTGAGATACAGACTTTTCTTCATGTTGTATCTGAATTGCCGAGCAGTTCATCTGTTTAGTTACAGATCGATACGACTAACAATAGTGTTCTATGAGTACCCATTTGTGTACTCCTTTGAGTTTCTCCTGATTCTGCATTTAGCCTAAGAAAAACAGTGCAGACAGGACTTTAAGTCGAACATATATTGAGGCAGAAAAGATCAAAATGAAAATCACTGCGTTAAAGAGCTTTGCAGTCTTAAGCCTTTTAGTTGGTGGAACAACTCTTATACATAGTCAATCCTACTTTCATAAAAGCAACCAAGCATCTGCTGCGGAACTAACCAGTATTGCTGGTCCTAGCGGTGGATACGGAGGAAGCTCTTTTAGTTGGGGAAATAGCAGTGTTATCGCTAGAGCTACTCGCGTTAGTCGAGTAGTAGTTAGAAGCGGAAATCGAATTGACGCCATAAGATTTGAGTATCAAAATCGAGATGGAAGTTTTGGTACTCTTTCTGCAGGGGGGCAAGGGGGTTCAGAGTGCTTTTTGATCTTGGCAGAAGGCGAATATATTACACAAATAACGGGTCGCTACGGAGCCGAGATAGACAGCATAAGAATAGTCACAAATCGTGGTAACTCAAGAACCTGCGGTGGTGGTGGAGGACGTGAAAACTTTGCCTATTCTGCTCCTCAGGGGCAAGCAATCTGGGGAATTTTTGGCAGAGAAGGCCGAAGAATAGATGCATTAGGTGTTTTCTATGGACCAATTATTAATTAGACAGCCTTAAGGGAACCTCAATGGGTTTGGAGTCTACGTTCTCAG
>CAKZMA010001571.1 GCA_937127375.1 uncultured Coleofasciculus sp.
TGAACGCAATGAACGCGATCGTATTTATATCGGCGTTTGGGAAGCTGATTTACATTAAGTAGGGGTTTGGTAACCAAACCCCTACCCTCGGCGGTTGCTATAAACACCTAATCAGCCAGTATTTTGCTCCAACTTTGGGCACCAATAATACCATCAGCCGTGATCCCTTGTTGCTGTTGGAACCGTTTAACGGCGGCGGCTGTTCCTGAACCATAGATTCCATCGGGTGTCGCCCCGACACGACGTTGCAGATATTTGACCACAGCCCCTGTGGCATGGTTTTCCCGCAAAACTGGCATGGCTAAGATTTGATTAATGATTTGCCAGGTTGTAGCATCGGCAGTACCTGTGGGTGTAACACCAACGATCGCCTGAAAGGTTTTGAGTGCTGCTGTGGTATCCGCTTCGTTGGAACCATCTTCTTTTAATGGTGTACCTTTGGGACTTCTGATTTTTAGCCGATTTAAGGCTTTTTGAAGGTCAACAATTGGATTTTGAGAAAGGGGAATCGTCGGTGATGCGGTTTGTCCAGTTAATCCTTTGACAATTGCATTTGCCACGACTTCGGCATCGTAGCGATCCATGTCCTCTTGATTATCGCAGAAACAGCACTCAACTAAAATCGCTGGCATGGCTGTATTTCGGAGGACGTACAAATGGGAACCATCTTTAATCCCGCGATTGAAGTATCCTAACTCAACAATATTATCTAAAACAGGTTTAGCCATATCCTTCCCCGTATTGCTGACGGCAAAGACTTCTGTACCTTTAGCTTTGCCGTTAAAGGCATTAAAATGGATGGATATAAATTGATCGACACGATTGTTATTCGCTGTATTACACCGTTGTTGCAGGGAATTGCTCACACTCCAAGCGCGACTCGGGGTACAATCTACGACTTGATGACCCAGGGCTTTAAGCTTCGAGATCACTCTTGTCCCCACCGCCTTAGTCATATCATCTTCTTTCCTGATGTTGCTAGCACCAGTATCTGGAGGGCAGTTATGTCCGATATCAATTCCGTATTTCATTGTTGACTCCCAATTGGTGATGAGATGTTAATTAACTCAACTCTGATCATGACCGATGACTGAACCGATGCACTAGGGGTTGACATCCCTACCACCCGTTTGTTCCTTTTGTGAAATCGGTCATAGCGGTTCAGAAAGTATGTCTGCATCTCCCCAATTCCGATAATCCGATCCGGAGAAAATTCTGGAAACGTACTAATCTAGAGAAATTTGGGGAATTCTAGGATAGCAAGACTATGGATGAGTTTATGGCAGCCGCGATCGCTCAAGCCAAGCAGGGACTCCGGGAAGGGGGAATTCCCATTGGTTCAGTTTTAGTCAAAAAGGGTCAGATTATTGGTCAGGGGTATAATAAGCGCGTTCAAGATAATGATCCTGTCACCCACGCCGAGATTGATTGCCTGCGTCATGCTGGCAGAATCGGCAACTACACTGACACAATCCTTTACTCTACATTAATGCCGTGCTACCTCTGCGCCGGGGCTGTGGTGCAATTTGGGATTAAAAAAGTGATTGCTGGCGAGTCGAAAACCTTTGCTGGTGCTAGGAAATTTATGGAATCCCATGGCGTTGAGGTTGTGGATTTGAATCTGGAGGAGTGTCAGCAGATGATGAGCGACTTTATTCAACAGCATCCCAAACTCTGGAATGAAGATATTGGCGTTTAGGCAAAAAGCTGGGGGAG
>CAKZMA010001572.1 GCA_937127375.1 uncultured Coleofasciculus sp.
GGAGCAGTTGACCCCTTATACTAGCGTTAGGGTTTTTTGTACATCCAGGGAAAATCAATAAATATAAAGGATGAGGGGTGGAGATCGTCATTCGTCCTTTGTAAAGTTGTAGGGTAGGCAGTGCAACGCCAGACTTAAGGAGTGTGACATTCAACCTAACCCCCCAGCCCGGGAGAATTCAAAGCCTCTCTCCTTGAAGGAGAGAGGTTTTCCAGATCCCGACCAAAAGTAAGGTTTATCTGCGACGAAATGATAAAAAAAGCTAAAGTCCCGGAGCAGTCGGTGTGCGGTGCGTTAAAATCTATCGCAAGTGAAACAATAACACCATGCTAGCCTGATCTTGTCGCTCTTCCCCAAAATAAGCTGTCATGCATTTAAATTGGGTATTAGTAGCGAGCAAGATGCTTGATGTAGCGAGCAAGATGCTTGATGTAGCGAGCAAGATGCTTGATGTAGCGAGCAAGATGCTTGATGTAGCGAGCAAGATGCTCGCACTACGGCAAGGATTGCGCCATTATTGATATTAAGGTTTAAATGCCGAACAGCTTATAGCTTTAGCCATTGAGTCTACTATGAACAGTATCACGATTCAAAACTTTGATGATGACCTGAAAAATCGCCTCCAAAAGCGAGCTGAATATTCGGGACGTTCTCTTGAAGAAGAAGCTAAAGAAATCCTCCGCGCTGTATTAACAGAACAAGTTCATAAACCCTTGAGTTTAGCTTTGGCTATCGAGCGACGTTTTGCCCATTTTGGCGATTTTAAACTGCCAATGATTCCTAGGGAACCCTTACGCGAACCCCCTAATTTTGAAGAGTTACATGATAGTCCTTGATACAAATGTTGTGTCTGAACTGATGCATCCGAAAGGCTCATTAGTGGTTCGTCAATGGGTAGCCGCACAACCCATAACAAATCTTTTTACCACAACCATCACTGAAGCTGAAATTCTTTATGGCATTGCTTTGTTACCTTCTGGCAAACGCCAAACTGAACTCAACCAAGCTGCTCAATTGATGTTTGCTGAAGATTTTGCCGGACGTATTTTACCATTTGATGAAACAGCCGCGATCGCTTTTGCTAGAATTGCTGCTGAAAGAAGACGAATGGGGAAACCCATCTCCCAAGCTGATGCTCAAATAGCCAGTATTTGTTACACTTGCCAAGCTACTCTTGCTACTCGTAATGTTTCTGATTTTGAAGGATGTGGGATTGCAATTGTTAATCCTTGGGAATCTGACTGAACTAAACACAGGTAACAGAGATAACGAAGGATGAGGAGTATAGCGGTTTGACGCCTTCAAGGGCGGGATAGGAGCCTTTACAGGTGTTTATCCGCGACGAAATAAGAAAAAAAGCTAAAGCTACGCCGAGATCTCTATCTCAGGGATGAGAATGGATCTGACAGAATTAGTAGTTTTTACTTATAACTACGATGGCTGCGCCTTTAAGCTTACAGGGTTGTCTGCTGATACTCCCCCTAGTTTGGCTCATGACAGGGAGTGGGTTCAGGGCTACCGCTAATCCTGATCATGTTTTCACCTCAGCGACTGGGTTAGGGGAGGTGGAAGCACAGAATCTGATTGGTCAAGTGGGGCAGACATCAGAACTAGATTCTGAGGATGAACAAGTCCTCCTATGTCCAGGAGTTGAATCTTCAAATGGTAATCAAGAAGGTTCAGAAGATATCCTGATTGACTTTCCGTATCCAAACGCTCCCATTCAAAAAGTCAAAATTGTAGGAAGTACGGTTTTTAGTGCTGAGGATATTAAGGAGGAGATTGAGAGGAGTGATGAAATTAATCAACGCATTCAGAAGCTTGAAGGACGGAGTTTGACCTGGGACGATGAAGAAGAGTTGATCGCGCTTGCCATAGGTGTAAAAAATGCGATTTCTGACCTCTACATTAAAGAAGGATACATCACTTCACAGGCTGAGTCACCTACTCCCACACCTGATAATGGCGTGATAGGGATTCAGGTCATCGAAGGCAGTTTAGCAGAAATTCAAATCAAAGGGACGCGGAATCTAACTTCTTATATTTGCGATCGCATTCAACTCGGAGCAGGTACTCCTGTCAACACCGCCAAACTCGAAGATCAACTCAGGCTATTGAGGAACAATCCCCTTATAGACAACATAGAAGCTAACTTACAGCCTACGGGAAAGCGAAACCAGAGCATTCTCAGTGTTTTGGTCACCTTGACAGATCCCTTTGAAGCCAACATCAGTGTGGACAATTACTCGCCACCCAGCGTGGGTTCGGAGCGATTGGGTGTGAGGTTACGCCATCGCAATTTAACTGACATCGGAGATGAAATTTACTTGTACAGCTCATCGACAGCGACAGGTGGAACCGAGGCGTTTGAGTTGTCCTACCGACTTCCGCTCAACCCCATGAATGGGACACTCCAGTTGAGAGTAGCACCGAACCAAAATGAAGTGACTCTATCGGAATTTGAAGAGTTCGATATTCGGGGTGAAACAGAACTCTATGAAATCAGTTATCGTCAGCCCTTGGTGAGATCAATCCGTGAAGAATTTGCACTTTCTGTGGGCTTTACTTACCAGAATGGTCAGACGTTTATTTTTGACCAACTCCCTACCCCCTTTGGTATTGGTCCCGATGAAGATGGGATCAGTCGTACTAGCGTAATTCAGTTTGGTCAAGAATACCTGCGTCGCGATCCTCAAGGAGCATGGTTGCTGCGATCGCACCCCCGTTACCATCGGGAGTCACAGATAAGATGTCTCCAGAACTCGTATCAATAGAACCATTCGTGCTGGTGAGAGAAATCTGACCCCCATTGCCGCTACCATTAACACCAACCGACGCATCTATACTGTCATTCGCTGTGTCAGTAACGCCTGCTGAGATATTCCCTGATGCTTGCAACGTTACAGAACCAGCATTCCCTGTATTCACACTGGTATCAATACTGTCAAACACAATCCCACCAGTCGTCGCCGTTAACTCGACCGAACCACCTGCTGTAGTTAGGCGTGAATTAATCTGAATATCTCGACCCGCCTCAAAGCGAATCGTCTCACCAAACGTCTGATTCGTGAAATTCAAATTCGTCCCAGCCTGGGCAATAATATCTTGCTGCGCTTGTAGGAGAATATTACCCGTCAAAGCTGTCAACGCTGTGTCATCAATTTGAAAATCAACCCCATTTCCACCATCATTGAACAGAATTTGTTCATCTGGGACAATCTCACCATTATCATCAGCCACCCCATCATTTGGCTCAATAATAATATCTCTAGGGTCGAGTAAAATAGTCCCATCTTGACCATTTGCCGCCGACACATCAACGCTACCACTAAAGGCTAATGCGTCTTTTCCAGACACTTCAACAAAACCACCATCCCCAGAATCACTCCCCCCACCAGCGCTAATATTGCCATTAAATCCAGTAGCTTCATCCGCCCAAACAATCACCTGTCCCCCATTCCCTTCAACCAGCGCATCCGCATTAATCCTGGAATCGGCACTAACAACCGTCCGCAACGCATTCGGAATGGTACCCTGACCTTGATAATCCCCTCCAACTCTCACCAATCCACCGCCGCTTGTACCCGAAGCATTCACCGTAGCCCCAAATA
>CAKZMA010001573.1 GCA_937127375.1 uncultured Coleofasciculus sp.
GGCTGGTTTTACACTGGTTTTCTTTCAATTAATGATCGGGTGAATTTCAGTGTTTGGGTAAGCGAAGACGGCGTAACGACGAACCCACTATAAACTATAATTGGTGAGCAATAAACTCTCAAGTAAAAACATGACTACAGTTGCTATCTTGCCAGTATCCAATGCAAGCGGTGAGAGGCTTTATCGAGCGATTGCAGGTGATAAGCAATCCACTGGTAAAACCGCAGGTGAAGCGTTAGATGCATTGACCGCCCAGCTAGAAGGGGGTGAATTGGGTACTCTACTGATTCTCCAAAACTTTCGTCCTGACTGGTTTTTTAGTGAAGTTGAGCAACAGCGTTTATCTAAGTTGATGAATCGGTGGCGAACAGCCCGCGATCAGGGAGAGATGCTACCTCCAGAACAAAAAGCGGAGTTAGAGAGTCTTGTCGAGGCTGAATTGAAAGCCGCCACAGCCCGAACCGCCGCTTTGATACAGCAATTGAACCCATGAATCCTTTCTATACTCTAGTTGCTGATCGTGCCTTTCATCGCTGTGAATATTGTCATGCTCCCGAACTGGTTTTCAACTTTCCGTTTGAAGTCGAACACATCATACCCCTTTACCGAGGCGGCGCTAATGCTGAATTCAATCTGGCTCTTGCTTGTCGCTCCTGCAATCTGCGTAAAGGAACTCGTATCAGTGGACTCGATCCTGAATCCAATCGGGAAGTTCGTCTGTTTCACCCCAGACAAGACTTGTGGGATGATCATTTCCAAGTAGACAGCGATTCGGGAAAATTGGTGGCGAAAACACCTATTGGAAGAGTCGCGATCGCGTATTTAGAGATGAACTCCTCAAGCACAAGTAACAGCAAGGCAACTATGGATTCGTTTAGGTTTATTTCCCTAAGACTTTATCGTAAGTGAAATTGTCATCCCATCTGCCATCCATGAAAATTTACTCGAATATTACAGATGTTATTGGTAGCACCTCCCTGGTGCAACTTCAACGCCTTCCTCAACGCCACGGCTGCGTCGCCACAATTGTCTTAAAACTGGAGGGGATGAATCCGGCAAAATCGATTAAAGACAGAATCGCGATTAGTATGGTTGCGGAGGCGGAGGAGGCGGGATTGATTCAGCCGGGAGTCTCGACGATTATTGAGGCGACATCGGGGAATACGGGTATTGGTTTAGCCATGGTTTGTGCGGCTAAGGGGTATCGTTTAATTTTAACTATGCCAGAAAATATGAGCCGTGAGCGTCAGCAATTGGTGAAAGCTTATGGTGCGGAGGTTATGCTGACACCTGCTAAAGCAGATATGGCTGGCGCGATCGCCCGGGCAAATGAGTTGCTGGCGACTCTCCCAAATACGTTTTCCCCGCAACAATTTAGTAATCCCGCTAACCCGAAAATCCACTATCAAACCACGGGTCCAGAGATTTGGCAAGGGACAGATGGACAAATTGAGTATCTTGTGCTAGGCGTTGGCACAGGGGGGACACTCACCGGGGCGGGGCGCTATCTCAAACAACAAAAACCCCAATTGAAAATTGTGGCGATTGAGCCAACTAAGAGTGCAGTTTTAAGTGGTAAACCTGCGGGAATTCACAATCTCCAAGGAATTGGTGCTGGGTTTGTTCCTGACGTGTTGCGGATAAATTTGATTGACGAAATTATGCAGGTGAGTGAGGATCAAGCCTATCACATCGGGCGTCAGTTAGCGCAGGATGAAGGAATTATCAGTGGCATTTCTTCAGGGGCGGCGGTGTATGCAGCGTTACAGGTGGGTTGTCGTCCCGAAAATCGCGATCGCTTGATTGTGGTGATTCAACCGAGTGGTGGAGAACGGTATCTGAGTACACTAATGTTTGCCCATTAATCTGTCATGTATTTAAATTGGGTACGAGTAGCGAGCAAGATGCAAAGCCTGCGGCATGGCTTCGCTAAAGCCTGCGGCAT
>CAKZMA010001574.1 GCA_937127375.1 uncultured Coleofasciculus sp.
ATCAATTCTAGTGGCACTGAAGGCGATGGCGGCAACGTTATCCTCGATCCTTTGGAAGATATTACCGTCAATTCTATTAATGCCCAAGGCGGCAGCAATGGTCAAGGCGGTGATGTTGATATCACGACGCAACAATTCTTCCAAGCAAAAGGAAGCTTTACCGATCAAAATGGCATAGACGCTAGTATTTCTACTGCAGGCGGTAACGGTAGTGGCGATATTACGATTCGTCATGATGGTGGCGCACAGGAGGTGATTGAGCCTTTTGTTGTCGGTAATGGCAATACGAATGGTACGGCGGAAGCCATTACCAGTGGTGAGTTTACGATTGCACCCGTTCAGTCATTTCCGGGAAGTTATACGCTCGGTAATATCCGGATTATTACAACTGACCAGACGTCTAATCCACCCGCTAACCCACCAACTTCTTTTAATGGAAATCTGAACAACTTTAAAAAAGATTTTCAAGACCCCCTAGACCCTCTTGATCAGCCTAATGCCTTGGATCAAGAGCCAATTATCAATGCTGATGTTTACAAAATAGAGCGCTACTTTACCCAGGCATTTGAGAAACAACTGGGAATGGAGGCAGAAAAAATCCTCACCTTGGATGAAATCCGCAATCGCTTGCGTAGCATTGAAGTGGCAACTGGCGTCAAGCCTGCTGTAATTTATGGGGTTTTTGTCCCCAGTAGCACCCAATCAGAAATGGAATTAGAACTGATGCTGGTAACAGCAGATCGGGATGTAATTAGTAAGCGAGTGTCAGGAGCTAAACAGTCTGATGTCCTGAATACAGGACAGAACTTTCGTCAAGAAATTCTTGATGGTGGATTTGGATATTTAGATGGAGCAAAACAACTGTATCAATGGCTAGTGGCACCCTTGGAAACAGAATTGCAAGAAACAGGAATTGAGAATTTAGTCTTTATTCTCGATGAAGGGTTGCGCTCATTGCCCATAGCCGCTATGCATGATGGAGATAACTTTATCGTGGAGCGATATAGTGTGAGTTTGATGCCCAGTGTGAGTCTCACAGATACCCGTTATGCCAACATTAAAACGATGCCTGTTTTGGCAATGGGTGCTTCAGATTTTCCCGATAATCCTCTTTTGGAACAATTACCAGCAGCGGCGGCTGAGGTATCTATTTTGACCAATACATTATGGCGTGGTCAAGCTTTTCTCAATGAGAATTTTACCGTTAACAATCTCAAGGCACAACGCGCAGAAAAACCCTTTGGCATTATTCACCTGGCTACCCATGCAGAATTTGAACCGGGCGCACCCAGTAATTCCTATATTCAGTTGTGGGACACTAAGGTAGAATTAGACGAAGTTCGTAGTTTAGGTTGGCATGATCCGGCTGTAGAATTAGTGGTATTGAGTGCTTGTCGTACTGCCTTAGGTGATCCGAGTGCCGAACTGGGGTTTGCTGGATTTGCGGCTAAAGCGGGAGTTAAATCAGTATTAGCCAGTTTATGGTACATCGAGGATTGGGGAACGTTGCCAATGATGGCAGAGTTTTACAATAATCTGGATGATGCACCGATTAAAGCGGAAGCATGGCGACGGGCGCAAGTGGCAATGATTGAAGGAAAGGTTAAGTATGAGGACAATCAATTAATCTTATCGGATAAAGCCATCACTTTGCCAATTACTGATGCCAACCCGGGTAATCCTGACTTATCTCATCCCTATTACTGGTCAGCATTTAGTATTGTTGGTAATCCGTGGTAAAAGGCAGAGGTGCGGAGGGGCGGAGGAGCAGAGGTGAATTGTTCAATTAACCAATGACCAATGATATTTATCGGCGAAAATGAGTATAGATAATCAGTTTGAGCCACTTTTGAGCGGTGAAGTATTGTCGGTTGATGAATCAACACAACTTTTAATTGGAAATCGCACGTTTCGAGTGGATGAACTCGTAGAAGCGATACGGATGCAGTTTGAAGGGTTAGAGGGATGGACTCAAGACAAGAATGGTTGGTTTAGTGAAAAGGGTATTTCGGCTGAAGTTTTGAGATTTACAGCTAAAGGTTGGCAAAAAGGTACGGTGAGAATCAGCCTGGAATTTGTTCCTGAAGAAACTGAGACTCAGACATCCCCAGCTTTAAATACAAGCGAGACATCAAAAAAGCAAGAGGAACTACCGATTGTGGGAATGATGGGCTAGAGATGTAGGTGGGCATTGCCCACCTCACGGTAACTTGAGGTTGATTACCATGGCGGCACAATGTCTTGTCCCAATCTCATAAGTAGGTGGACACAATTAAAGTTAACGGTTGAGATTAGGGAACAGGGAACAGGGAACAGTAAAGGTTTGAGGGCTATTTACAAAACTTAATACAGTACCGTTTTCTTTTGTCCTACTACTTAGTGCGAGGTTGGGGAGGGCGGGTTTTGTAGAAAAGTTATTGGTTTCTCTGTTAATTTTGCACCTAAACACGCCCCTACAGCTTGGTTGTTCCTACTTGAACTTATTCATCCACAAAAACACATCGCTTAATTACACTCATTACCTCTCCCGGATTTGCTGTTGGTGTCAGAGGACTCCATTCCGTTACATTGGCAAAACCGAGACGATACAACGTGTGAATGATTTTCACCACGCCTTTGTTAGAACCAACGACGATAACTTTGACGAATTCTCGTTTTGAGTCTGAACGGGTGGAAGCTTGTAGCTGTATCGAGGCTTCGGGTGGCTTGGTATCGGTCAAAACGTTCTGAACCATTGGGGTTTCTCTGATTTGCGTTTACCTGAAGTATTCGCAGATCTGCGAATA
>CAKZMA010001575.1 GCA_937127375.1 uncultured Coleofasciculus sp.
GGGGTTTCAAACCCCGGAGTTTCCCACTCTGTTGGGAAGCTGAATTAATGGAAACTAAGCTCAATTAAGCTAATATCTTTTGATATCAAAAAGTTTCCCACTCTGTTGGGAAGCTGAATTAATGGAAACACTGTATACGTTAATTACGGAACCGGAGTATATAACGAGTTTCCCACTCTGTTGGGAAGCCGCATTAATGCAAAGGTGGGCAATACCCACCCTACTAAATCTCCAGTAATTAATGTAGAGACGTTCCATGGAACGTCTCTACAATGTTTTTGCCCTTACCCGAAAACAGAAATAATCAAACCCAATAGATATCCGGTCGTTGAAAATTGGTTCCCTTAATGCATACTATCTACAATATGCTGTAATTCTTCCGACAAACCTCTTTCCTCAAAGGGAAGATTCAATCGCTTAATTTCTCGGATAAAGGGGGTTTTAACCTCTTGCTGATAAGTGCTGATAACATCGGTGTAGCGGTTATCCCTCTGATTCCCCAATAAATAGCCAATCACCTCTTGGGGTTCTACCCCTAATAAATTGTGCATCAGTTGGTTCCGTAAATCAGCCTCCCGTTCCCGTTCATATTGGGCAATCCAGGTTAATAATTTCCACGGTTTTAAATCGGGTCGCAGGTTACACAACCAATAATACATTCCTGTATTACTGCCGATTTTATGGAATTGAAAACAGTCCTTTTTGTTTTTCTTATCATAGAACCAAAAAACAGATTTTATATCATTATTGTCAACCGGGAAATTAAGTTGTTTTAAGATATCCAGTTTTTCATCAAAAATCGGTTGCTTCAAATCAACCTGTAAACGCCGTTTTAGCTCATTGTCTCGGTATTTTTTATCCTGCGGATTTCTAATAAAACCTAATCCGGCATCATTCCAGACAATTAACTCCGGGGCAGATAACCGTTTATTTACCCCCTTGACCTGCAACGTAACCGTTTTATTCTCAAGTTCATGTTTAATCGCCCCTTTCAAAAACGTTTCCTGGGCGGCGGCTAATAGCGTCAACCCTTGGAGATAATTACCCTTAGCGAAAAACAGTTCAACCAAATCTAAGGCATTAACCACTCGTTGAATCGCCGCCTCTACCTCAAACTCATCTTGGCGATTGTCACAGGTTTTTTCCAGATTAAACCCTTTGACTAAATCATCCAGTTTCTTCTCGATATCCCTATCTCTTACTGTTTCAGAAATCCCTTGATATAAAGTCAACGCCGCACCCGGTAACCCATCCTTGACCAACTGCTTGGCTTTTTGAACTTGCATTCCTCGCCAATACCGAGAACTAGCAATCATCTCAGCTTGGGACTGAAGACATCCCTCATCATCATAATACTGATAACTAACCAGAAACTCCACCCTAGGAAACAGTCCCAAACTAACAAATTGTACCGCAGACGAGATAGCAGGCGTTCCGGCTTGATGGCTGATATACACCAATTCATCTCCTTGCATCTCTAATTCTGCTTGTTTAGCGTACAGCGTCGTTTCCACTAAACCCAGGGTTTTATCCCAATGGTCGAGTCCTCGTCCTGATTCAGGGGTTAACGTCCAAAACTGGGGATTTATCTGGAATTTTTGACGAAAATAAGACTCGACTATCGGTTTCAGTTCGACGGTATCTTGCCAATAGGGAGAATATTTATTATCGACCTGAGATGCCAGAATCGCCGATTGGTCAGTTAACAGCACCACAATTTTATCTGGAAACGCGCCGAGTTTTTTCTTAAAATAGTCGTGAAATGAATCCAGTATCGGAAACGCTAAATCCTGATAATCGTCGGGATGCCGTCTGTATGCTAAACCCAACACTCTCGCGGGAATCAGAAATCGCTTTGTTTCTTTGTCTTCAAACTCATCACAACACCAAAATTTATCACAATCTGAAATCGGTTCATCAAAGCGAATCTCTTCATACAGCGACTCCCAATTCTTATTACTCTTGAGTTGAACATCCCGATTACCCATCGTAATTATCCAAATCGTCATACTATCCACTCCCGTCGCAACATTAGGTTAATTTCGGCTGAATTAAAATAATCTCCCCAATAATCCCTGTTGTAGAGACGTTGCATGCAACGTCTCTACAAACCGCTGGACTGACTTTTACCAAACCTGTTCAAACTCCGTATCCCGGCGCAAAAATCGCAGAAATCGGTCGGTATCAGGACATTTCTGTGGGGGAAAAATCGTCAATAACTCAACATATCCCCGCCCCACCCTAACCTCCCCGGAATCATCCCTGACATAATTCGGATACATCCGATGCCAAATCCGTCCCGTTGTCCCCATACTCCCCGTTAAACGGTGAGGATTCTTAATCGAATTCTCCCCCTGATACGCCCGATGAAACCAATCAATTGCCTGACTCTTGCCATCCCTCGCCCAGCGTCCCCAGACTTGCACCCTTTGCCGATGCCAAGGTTCGCGCCACTGTTGAACAGAAGGACTTAATTCATCCGAGGGTAAGCGTTTTTCTGGCGGTATCCACTCTCTCATCACCTGGCGAATCTGATCAATCCCCGCCCCAATATCCGTTAACTGATTCACCGTTTGACAATAATCAATCGCGGGTTCCAGATACTCCCAATGACAACCCATCGCCGGCTTTTTAGAATTCTGCAAATACTCCGGATAAAATAAGTAATGGTCAACCCGACGCCAGGACTTACCCAATCCCCCCAACAACAGGGCAAACTTGACCAACGCCGCCGCTATCTGGGTGAATTGTTGGGCTTGACTCATCGATAAATTGCCCGACATCGCCGAAATGTCTAAGCAACCGCTTTTGAGATGGTACAACGGTATCGAAGCCTTAGAGTTATTCGGTTGATAATCACGCCGCTGTAACTCCAACTCACCCGCCGCCACCTGAACCTGCACCTGCAATCCCCCGACAATAGAACCATTCCCCTTGCCAAATCCGCCCCAAAGCCTTTGGGTGAATTCCTTAGCCGTCTCTGCATCCGTTAACCCACTCAATAACCGCAACGTATGACCCCGGAGGGCGGCTTTGAAACTATTGGGACGAAATTCTGCTAATCGCTGCTGATGTTCGCGAATTAAGGTTGAGGCGACGCCTTGTCCTTTCAGCTTCACTTGTAACAGAGGCGGATGTGACGTAACCTGGTGAAACTGACCATAACCTGCACTAACTCGACCGCCAATTCCTTGGGCTAACGCCTGTTCCCAACGTTGCCAAATTTGCTGCCATTGGGACTCTTCTAAGGCTTGGGTACTGGAAATCCCAAATCGGACGGTGACTTGATACAACGATATCTGGGCATTAGCATTCGTGGTTTCATCAGCTATCACCTGTTTTTCCTGTTGGGAATGGACAATATCCACCAACCGTTTTGTCCAATTCATATCCACCGGATAGGCACCATGAAAGCGTAAAATACCGGGTTGAGTTTCAGAGTCTGAGAGTTTTCCCCCACAATAGCGTAACCCTTCAGCGGGAGAACATTGGCGCAAAAATGCCCCCTTCATACTTGCACCCGAATAATAGGGAAACCCTTTACCGCCAATAATCGGGCGAATAAACCCTTCCTCTTGTCCACTATTAGAAACTAAGCGCCAGGAAACAGTATAATCCCGCGTTTGCACACCGACACCAAAGTCCGGAATCGAGGCGGGGGCGGCGGTTGGCGATGAGACAGGTTTGGGTTTAGTTGGACGCGCCAAGGCTTTTGGGGTGACGCGGGGACGTTTCCCTGGGGCAGATTTCCGGGGTAAGGGCGGTTCCGGTTGGGGCAAACTCGATTCCGGAAACACCTGCTTCCACTCCTCCACCCAGCGATGGGAATCTTGACAGGATGCATCTTTAATCACCCGTTGCAACTGACAGCGATTTTCCACGGGGGCGCGAAACATCATCGGTACATTGTTATGATTCATCGGTATCTTTAGAGGGTTTTTTATAGCGTTGAGTCCACCAGACTAAACTGTCACAGAGTTGGGTAAGTACCGTCAGGGCAATGCGTTGGTGTTCAATCGGAAATTGGTCTTTATCCCAGAGTTGAGTCACCATCTTTTCAATATCTGCGGTTTTCCCCCGACTCACATCTTCGTTGGGAACATTAATCCCCGCCTTTTTCATCAGTTTGACAAAGGCGTTCCAGGTATCTCGCCAATATTCCCCGGCGATGCGGGTTTTCGGTTTATTGATTAGGCGCAGATGTTCCCCCCAAAATCGTTCTAATCCGTAGGCGACAGTGACGCGCATTTTATGGGATTCGTTGAGAACATCCTTATCCCGGTAATCGAGAACCAAACGTTGTGCTACTCGGTCTAAATTATAGGAATTCCAAGCCATATTAGTCCTCCTGATGAATTGTGAGTTGGCAATGTCCAAAACCAATGGATTCTAATCCACCTAAATAAATGTCACCGGATAGGGAATCGGTGTTAAACGGTGTCCAGGGTTTGGGTGTGGGTTTAATCGCAATGGGAAAGACTAAAATCGTGCCTTCGGGTAGGGCTTCCGTATTGAAAAATGCCCCTTGGCTCGCTTTTTTCTCGGTCTTTTCTAATGCCACACGACTCTGACGGTATAATGCCATGTCGTGAATCATCCCCATATCGTTATCATCAACCACCACAGCAGGAATCGGGGATTCATCGCGGTCAGACCAACAATATAAATTCGGGGGAAACCAGGGAGATAAATCAACTTCGTGGTCTAGGGTTAAAAAGCCCAGGTTGAAGAAGAGAACTTTTTTACCTTTGTCTTTTTTATGCTGGGATTTGGGTGCGTTTAATCCTTTTGCTGCTGTATAGGGTTTAGGAATTGAGATATCCTGCAAAGTGGGAACTAATTGACCCACAATCCGACGATATCGCTTCAGTAAACTGGGACAACTCACCCAGACAATAGGTTGACCGGGACAAAAGACGGGTAGCCAAACAATGGAGGCTTGTTCAATTTTAATCCGAGATTCCGTTGTGGCATCGGTTTGGCGGGAGTCTGCTTCATGACCATACCAATAATTTTCCTCGGCTACGGCTTGGTCTTGTAAGGATTGGGCTTGATTTTTTAAGGTTTCGGCATTCTCGGAATCTGTTTGGGCTTGATTTTTTAAGGTTTCAGCCTGTTCCAGGAGTTCAATCTGACGCATCATTGTTCGCAATCGACCGCGAATTGAACTACCGGGAATTATTCCGGTTTGGGTAAAAGAGTCACGGAAAATTAGGTTCAAATTCCCGCTTTCTTCACCAGCCGTTGCACCGACGTGCAAGGGGGCGAGGGTTTCAATGATACCGTAAGCTTGTTTAGTGTTGTGCATGGTTTTGTTCCATCGATTATTAGCTAACTGATTTAATTTCTACGGGTAATGCCAAGCCACACCCCAGGTGTTTTAAACTATAGCCTTCATTAGGAAACCATTCCTCTTGCCACTCCCACCAGGATTGGTTTAAAGGCTGGTCAAAATAATAAATAGTTCCGGGAGGAACGGCATAGCGTCCGCGCCCTAATTTACCGCCAGCGCTGTACCGATAGGGGATGGCTTTATCGGTTAATAGGTGTACGGGTTTGGGAAAGTCTGGGTGTTGGGGATAGCGATAGGAATAGCGGGTAGACCCCCAGACTCCAGGTGTAATTAAGGCGAGGGCGTTTTGAATCGGTTGCTGGAAGAGATTGATGATTTTTTTAGATTTAATGGATGCTGTTTTAATCTCAACCAGATGATTCTCACCGCCGAAGCGATACCAACCCGGTTCTATTTCATGAGTGGACAGATAAACGAGGCAAATGTCTTCGGGAAGTTGCACGGCATTTTCCAGAAATAAACCATCTTGGGATAAGGTATGACGTTCTGTTTTTTTCATCCGAGGATGGAGGATAGGGATATAGTCCCAGGGAGATTCTTCGGCGTTTTGACTTTGAATGATTTTCAGCGGACTTTGCCAAGAGGTGATGGTTTGCCAGGTGTAATCGGGTTCGATGTCGGTGGTTTGACGTTGCCATTCTCCCTGGTTATTCAGATACCATTCATCAACGCCTTTTTTAGAGAGAATTCGATGTCGGGGAAGGGGAACATAAAACTGTTGTTCCTCGTTGTCTTTTGCCCAAAAGGGTCCGGCGACAAAGAGGTTTTCTTTTAAGTCTTGTTTAATCTTGGGGTTATCATAATTGGCACTAAAATAAAGTCCGGATAGGGTGGCGGCTTCTGGGGGAAATTTAGCCCCGGAACGTCCGACGAGGTTTTCTGGTGAGAGAAATGCCCCAGCACTGCCATACATTAATCCTAAGGGTTTGATTATAATTAAATAGTTGAACATGGATTTGTCAAAACACTGATTTCACGGATTTGTTGTCCAGATTTTGGTCGGGAGGCAAAGCTTATTTATACACTGATTTCACAGAAAGGTTACTTCTCTCATTTTGACAGGGGGATTAGGATTTTAACGGCGATTATTTTGTCCTCTGTTTATGTTATTGGTTAAAGAGTCGGGGCGGGTTTATTTCTATCTGGGTTAAGGAGAAGGAATAAGGGTAAAACCTGCCCCTACAGATGCGCCAATAAATGAGATACATCATGGGTTATTCCCCGTTGCGTAAAAAATACCAGCCAACTGTAATGAGGTCAGAAATCCAGCGAATCATGGCATCGGCTTGGTCGGCTAATTTAGCATTCTCTTCCATAACAATAATTTTTTTTGTCTTGTCTTGTTCTTTTTTCTCATTTTGCTCAATTCTCTCTTTTTGTCCAGGAAAATAAATATCAAAAAACTCTAGAACCGCTTGACGATTCTCCATAATTTCTTGACCCAATTCAGATAACGCCTGCTTATCTCGAACGCATAAGCCAAAGCCATGGCGGGATTTGAGTTGTAGCAGGTCATTATAAACGTGGTTCCAGTTGGGTTCTTGTTCTGATTGTTGTCCGGATTGTTGCCAATTTGAGTAGGTTTTATCATCGCGATCGCGGTATTGTTTTAGTATCTCCAAATAGTGCCAAGGACAAGTCCATTGCACATACTGTCCACTGTTAAAAACTACCCGAATGGTTACCCGATTTCGCCCTAAGCGTTTTGCCTGTGTCTCCGCCTCCCGACAATGTTGCAGTACATCTCGTTGCGGGACAGTCCCAGCGACCCAAACAAAGCCGACACTTAGGGTAATGTCTCGCTGATGTTGTTGCCATTGTTCGGGTAGGCTAATTAACCAGTCTAAGGCGGTTAAGGGGGGAATCGGATGGGCGGAATCAGGACTATAAAGAATCCCTAAAAAGTCATCTCCACCTGCATAAATTACTCTACCTTTATCCTTGGGAAATTTAGCCTCAAACTCCTTACCCCATTTCCGCAAAGCTTTGGTAAAGGCTTTAATCCCCGATTCTCCTTGTTGATCAGCAATTTCTACCAATTTATCCCCCACTTTATCCCCATCGCCCATAAACCAACCCGTCCATTGTCCCGGTGTTGTTTGAGTGGGTTTGCGGTCAATATCTTGGAAGCCGCTATCCAATGTTTCCATCTGAATGGACGTTGCCAATTCAGGCAAGGTGACTAAGCGTTTAACGAGTTCGGGAATATTGAGTCGTTCATTCGGAGCAATATATTTACCTTCACTTTGACGTTTATCCTGAGTTTTTTTGCCATCTAATATCCAAGCCAACTCCTGATAAAAAGCCTGAATTTCGCGGTCTTCTCGACTATAATTAATAAACTGAGCATTTCTATCCTCAGCCCCCAATCCTTGCCACGCGATCGCATCGGTTCCCGTAAGGCTTGAACTCTCGCCAATCCAGTTAATTCCTGTCCAGTTCCGACGCAGTTTACGCTGTTCTAGTTGCTGCATCGCTATGGGAATTGAATCCCCTTGCCCCCAAAAAATTTCCCAAGTACATTTTTGCCATTTTCGCCATTCTTTATCCCAGTGATAGGGAGCAAATTCAGATAAGTTTGTCTGTATCCAGTCTTTACAGATGTCCAGAATGATTCCCCAAGCTGTGATTAAGGCAGTTTTAATCTGATTGTCAATCTCTGAATCGCTAGTTTCTGGGGGGAAAACATCTTTAAGTAAGATCCGGTTTGGCAATCCTTTTTCCACAGTCGGTAAGCCGGGAGAAATCACTAAATCATCCTTATTTTGATCATCAGGAATTAAAATATCAATTAAGCGACGGCTCAAGTGAGACAAAATTAATGATGCACCAAATAAGTCTCGGAGTTTCCGAGATTTTTCGATAAAACTTTGAACGGGCGAAAAGGTAATGGCGATGTAAATAGACATGATTTCTTAGGGGATGACAGGGGACAATTTTGATCACAATGGTTCCCTATGCCGTTTAGAGACTGGATATCAAGTTTCCCCTCCTTTCCTGACTAGCTATCATGCTATCAGTTTAACCCCTGGTAATCCAGTGTCAATCCTGGTGATGCGAATGACGAACGTGCCTCACCAGATGGGGTGACACAGACGAAAATCCTTATGTCTCATTTCCCAAAAGACCACATAACAGAAGGTTTACCTAGAGAGGTATAGAGCGATGTTTTGATGCGATCGCTTTTGATTTGCAAGCGTTTTGGACACACGTCAGCAATAGGGCGCACGTCGGTGCGCCCCTACGGTCTCTTTTATGTATTTGTTGGGCAGATTTCGCCGATTAATTTGGGCAAAACCCTGTGGAATCTCTGTAGGGGCGACCCGCTTGCATCAAGTAACAACACCTGTCCACTCAATTTGATCGGGTCGCCCTCTCTCGTTCACATCGTTTCCATTAATTCGACTTCTAGGGAAGTCTAAAGCATTATTTCGAGCTGAACCTTCTAAATTACCATGCCTATCTGCATTGTTTCCATTAATTCGACTTCTAGGGAAGTCTAAAGTTTAATATGGAAGGTTCCACCTTCTTCGACGAGAACGTTTCCATTAATTCGACTTCTAGGGAAGTCTAAAGCATAGCCGTCACAGCGGCTAGTGATCAGACCTTGGTTATGTTTCCATTAATTCGACTTCTAGGGAAGTCTAAAGCTGTAGGCGACATGAGCCTGCAACCGGACATTTCAGTAAGTTTCCATTAATTCGACTTCTAGGGAAGTCTAAAGAGCCACCCTCTAGGAGC
>CAKZMA010001576.1 GCA_937127375.1 uncultured Coleofasciculus sp.
TATTTGGGGCTACGGTGAATGCTTCGGGTACAAGCGGCGGTGGATTGGTGAGAGTGGGAGGGGATTATCAAGGTCAGGGTACTATACCAAATGCTTTGCGGACGGTTGTTAGTGCAGATTCCAGGATTAATGCGGATGCACTGGTTGAGGGGAATGGGGGACAGGTGATTGTTTGGGCGGATGAAGCTACTGGGTTTAATGGCAGGATTAGCGCTGGTGGGGGGAGTGATTCTGGGGATGGTGGTTTTGTTGAGGTGTCGGGTAAGAAAGACGTGTTATTCACGGGAACGGTTGAACTGAGTGCAGAAGCAGGTAATGCGGGGACTTTGCTACTTGATCCGGAAAATATCACCATTGTGAATGGTAGTGGAGGAGTAGATGATGATCAAGTGACGGGGGATAATCAAATCCTCTTGAGTGAGAATCCTGGTGTCACATTTACAATTTCTGAGACGGCACTGGAAGGATTAGCTGCAAGTGCAAATGTTGTTCTCGAAGCCACCAATGACATTACTATCGATAATTTGCTGGATAATGAGTTGACGTTTGCGACGGGACCCGGTGGTTCGATTCGTTTTACCGCAGATGCAGATGGTGACAATGTTGGGGATTTTTCGATGGATAGAACTGATGCTATCCGCGCTGATGCCAGAAGTGTTACTGTTTCGGGGGCAAGTTTAACCATTGGCATGATTGATACGGCTACACCTTTTAATCTTGGCAATGTAAATGGTTTCTTTAATGAATCGGTTAATATTAATGGCGCTCCGATTAATTTAACTGCCACTAATGGAGCGATTTCTATTAATGGTACTGACGGTAATTTCAATAGTATTGCTGGTCGTTCAATAACGATTAATACTCCCGGTACATTGTTTGTTGCTGGAGGTCTAAATGCCCGTAGCGATGTTTCCGGAAATGCGGGTGACATTACTATCGGTAATATATTGATACCCAGTTCTATTTCCGTTGACGATATCAGCACTCGCAATCTGGGCATGAACACTCGAAATATTAGCAGTGGTGCAGGGGGTAATATTAACATTACAACTACTGGTTCACTTGATGTAAGAGGTGCTTTTTCAAGAAGTACAGGTTTGTCTGCTAGGCTTACTTCTAGCAATGATCCTGGGGATCTTGCCAGCATTGCGAGTGAAGCAAATGGTAATGGTGGAACAATTACTATTACTGCGGGTGGAGGTATTACTACCGCAGCAGGTATTGCTAGCGATAGTCTGACGTCAGGAAATGGAGGGTCTATTTCCCTCACCAGTCAAGGCGATATTCAAGTTCCTTATATTAATGCTCAAGGTAGTTCTAGCGGTAGTGGCGGTACGGTTGAAGTAACAACCAACGAAGTTTTCCGCGCTACAGAACTGTTTACCGATCAGAATAATATAGATGCTAGTATTTCTACGGCGGGCGGGGTTGAAGGGGGGCAAATCATCATCCGCCATGAAGGTGATCTTTTCACTGTGGGAGATGCTTCTGAAAATGGTACAGCAGGAGCAATTACGACTGGATCTGACAATTCAATTCTGCCACCCCGGTTATTGTTAGAGTCTTTCATACAGGGAACACCTCCAGGTGATATTCAAATTATTACTCAAAATAACTCGACTCAAGGTAATTCTGTTGTTGCTGGTCATTGTCCACCTGACTGTAATCTTGAAATCAGCAATCTGAGGGCGAATAATCCTCTCCCAGAGTTGGTTTTTGAATTAGAGGAATTGTTCACCAGTGAGTTTGAGCAGTATCTAGGACAGTCGGGTACTCCGATTAAAACACTAGAGGATGCTCAGGAAGAACTTCGAGCGATTGAGGAGCAAACAGGAGTTAAATCAGCACTGATTTATGTATTCTTTGCTCCAACTAATCCAGTGTTTCAGAACCAAGGTGATTCCTCAGAACAATCTCTATGGGAGTTCACTGACCAAGGATTATCTGTGGATACTCGTGGTCGTCGTGGGATACGTGCTGAGGAACTACAGGAGGACTACCATCTATATACGGTATTGGTAACAGCTACAGGAAGACCAATTCAGCGGCGGATATATGAATATAACGAAGAGACAAAAAAAGCCGTGCAGCGTAGCGAAGTTTCCAGAGTGGCTAGACTATTTCGCGAAAATGTGATACGTACTAAAGATAATAGCTATCTAGAAGCCGCACAGTTACTTTATAAGTGGATTGTTAAACCTCTAGAAAAAGATTTAAAGAATAGGGATATCGATAATCTAGTGTTCCTCATGGATAGCAACCTACGTTCTATCCCTATTGCTGCACTCCATGATGGGGACGATTCAACAGATCCCAAGAATGGACAATTCCTTATAGAAAAATACAGTGTAGCATTAATGCCTAGCCTCAGCTTGACCGATGCTCGCTACAGGGATATTAGAGATGCAAGAATGCTGGCGATGGGGGCAACAGAATTTCCTGATACCAACTTACCGTCATTGCCTGCTGATTTTGAGTTAAATACTCTTATCAATTTGTGGCAAGTACCGGGTAGTGATTACTTTCTTGATGACAAATTCACTGTAAAAGATTTAGAAGATCAACGCCGCACTGACAATCTTTTTCGGATTATCCACTTAACCACTCATGCCGATTTTAGTCCTGGTCAACTAAGTAATTCATTTATTCAGTTTTGGGATGGGGAGCTATATTTAAATGATAGTAATATAGAACGGCTCAGATTAAATGATCCATTGGTCGAATTATTGGTGTTAAGTGCTTGTGAGACGGGAAAAGGCGATCAGGAAAACGAATTTGGTATTGCTGGATTAGCGGCTGCTGCTGAGGTAAAATCTGCGCTAGCTAGTCTATGGAAGGTCAAATATCGAGGTACAGCAATTCTAAGTATAGAATTTTATCGACAACTGAAAACACCGGAAACAGGTGGGGTTAAAGCAGAAGCTTTAAGAAGAGTTCAGCTAGCGATGCTCAATGAGCAAATTCGAGTGGAAGGCAAGACGCTATATACCTCTGATGGACAAACAATGACCTTGCCAGATAATTTTCCTGAAGCCGACGACCAGTTTGAATTTTATCATCCAGCGTATTGGTCACGAATGGCAATAGTTGGCAATCCTTGGTAGTTAGGATGGATAATTTAGAATGGAACCAACTTATCAGGAATGCTATTGTTTTACCATATTAAACCTTTACTGGTTTGCTTCTAAATTTTGTAGTTGATTGATTAGATTTGTGATCTCATTAATATCCGGCTGACGGTTCAACTTTTGATATTTAGCCAATGCTTCCTCGAACTGCGCCCTTGCTTGCTCCAGTAGGGAAATGTCATCGCTTGGTTCATGCATTTTCATGTACAGTTCACCTAGATCTTGCAGCGCTAGTGCCTGCTCTAAAACATCCTGCGTTTCTTGTGCTTTTTCAATAGCTTTTAGGTAAGATTTTTTTGCCAGTAAGTTGAGACCACTTTGAGCATAGAAATCACCTAAGTTACGGTAAACATAAGATTTTCGAGAGCTATTATTTACCAAAGAGTTTAGAATCTCAATTGCTTCTGCATAGAGGTTGTTTGCAGTGTAATGAAAAGCCAATTCAATCTTTTTATCTTCTTCACTCAGTCCTTCCTTTTGCATAATTTCCTCAAAATCTTTCTGAATAGACTGAACGTCAGCCTCCCCAAGCAGCCGAAACTTTAATCCCGATACATCCCTTGATTCAACATCATAATCATCAGGATCTATATTTTCTTCTTCAGACGAACGCCCATTGTTTGCTTCAACTACCAACCGATAGTCTGCTCCTGCTTCCAACTGTTTCTCGCCGGAGGGATATGAGAATTCTTCTACGCCTTCGACTGGTTCTTGACTTTCTACAGACTTTTGCCAGACTTTAATATCTTCTCGCAATCCTTCTCGATATAAAGTAATGGTGTAGCGAGTTGCACCTTCTACAGCATTCCATTTCAAGGTAGGTTTTTTGGTAAGTAACCACGTATAACGAGGGCTAACAATGTAGGGGATTAAGGGTTCGTTTCCCCCTCGCCTGATCTCGGTTGGATCACCGAGATATGGATTTGACTTTCCACAAATCTTAGTTATTGGTTCCGTTTTACTATTGCGATTAGAACGTACTTCTATTCCTGGCTCTTTTCTCTTGCATTGTATAGTAACTTGAGAATTCGGTTCAAGAAATATCAAATCACCTTCATCAAGAGTTTGACCTATATGTACAGGATATTTTTTATCTCGGTTTTGACCATAGGGTATGTAATACACTCTTTTGTATGTAAAATTAACAACTGTAAAAGCAAGCACATTGGCTATAGGAATTGCTATAGTCAATATTAATATTGCAACAAAAAAAAGGTGAATTTCAAATGATGTAACAAGGCAAAACTTTTGTCCTTCATTTTTTATTTTCTCCTGAATTACATTCAATATAAACGTTGTTTAGCTACCTCCGACCAAATATCCACTTCTGGAGCAGATGGATTTGTAAGTCTATCACATTTATCCCAATCATCTTTCGCTATTTGCTGTTTTCCCTGACCTTCTAATACCTGCGCTCTTAAGCAGTATGAATGTGCATTGCTAACATAAGCTGAAGTCAATCGGTTTCTATCATTAACTTGATTTTCTGTTTCTTGCTTTAGTTCCTCTTGTAACCTCACCGCCTCGTCTAGATAAAACAAAGCTTGATCGAAGCGCCCCTGCTGTAGTCTCGTCCACCCAATGGCTGTGTACCATGATTTTTCCTCCTGTTTATCAGCGTGTTGAGCTTCCTCCTTACCTTCCCAAAGAATGTGAAAAGCCGTCATCGTACCAGACTTTACATGGTTAGTTAGATGAGGTAAACGAGCCAGTCTCAAACTAGGAGTTGCTGCTAACTTGAGAGTTGAATCCTCTTTTAAAAGACTTGTAACCGCATTAGACGTTCCATATTTTTCCTGATCATCCAAAATATATAGTCTAGCTAGCTTGACACGAGCAATTACAGAGCCTCCCTGCATAGCAATTTTATACTCAGTACGCGCTTCGTCTAAGTTTTGTCGCCGCTCATAAAGCCATCCTAAGTTGAAGTGTGCCTCTGCGTTATCTGGATTAAGTGCGATCGCTCTTTGGAAATTAGACTCAGCACTAGCCAATTTATCAGAATTCCACCCCCCATCTTCGTGCATTTGTCTTTCCCCACGCCAGTTGTAAAACTTAGCCATCTGGGGCAAAGATAAAGAAAAGCCAATCATAAATACAAAGATGCCCCCTGTAGCAATACAAATGACCTCTTGCTGAAGATGCCTAGGAATTTGCGAATCTTCAAATCTACGTTCTAAGGCTTCTCTTCCCCGTATAGCTTGGTCGAATGACTCTTTGCCAAGTAGTAAGCTGAGTAAGCTTGTTCCAATCGCCGTCACCGATCCTACTGTACTCGGACCTCCTGCCCAAAAACGAGGAACAATGTTTGCTGCAAGACTCAGAGATACCACTATAAAACCAGCAGTCAATAGACCCCACAACCAGTCAAGTCGATCCCACGGATGTACAGGAGGTGGAAAAAACCACCACCAGTTTCTATCTGGACGTTTGAGTAGCTTGCGATTCTCAGCTAGATCTACTGTTTCAGTAATTAAATTTTGCTGCTTCTTTAAACGTTTGTCTAATTCGTTAATGGTCTTCAGAGTTTTTGAGGAGTCTTGGTTTTGATTGAAGGAATTCTCATCTACAGTATCACGAGCTAACAGAACATTTATTACCAATTGATAAGAGGGATATCTTTGATAAAAAATATACCGCATTAAACTATATGACCTGGATTCTACTGCCCACCTCAAAAGATATATTTGCCAAAATGGGATACTCGCAGGATAAGTTCCTACACTTTCAAGGATTGTAAGCCTATCCTTATAATGCTGTACAGCATTTTCTAGGGGAGTTAAGGTCATTTTCTTGGCTGTCCTTGGCACAGAATCATAGAAAGATATTAAAAGCTTTGTTGAGTTAAGATCATACAATGGTAAAAAAAATTCACAGTTTTAGCTAAAACCCATACCTCACACTAAAGTACAAACCTGAATCCTGGAAATTATCCCCCCGATCGCCAATACTCACTAAAGGCAAACCATAGTCAACACGCAATTCCAGTCCCGGTATTGGTTCTGGGAACCAAATTAATCCTAAACCTAAACCTGCTAGAAACTGCTCTGATGGTAACTGATTCGGATTATCGGGATGATTCCAGATCACCCCGGTATCAACAAAAGGAGCCAGCAGCAAAGACGGGTTATTCAACTCATCTCGATCCAAAGTAATCCGGTCTTCAATTGAGAAGCGAAACCCATTATCCCCAGAACGCACATTCTGTCGATAACCCCGCACCGATTGACCCCCACCCATTACAAACTGTTGAGCTGGTAATAAACTACCCGGTGTCAATTGTAATTCAGCCTGAACAACCAACAAGTGGTTTCCACCAATTCGCTGCACCCGTTGCACTTGACCCAACCAACTCAAGAACTGTCCATCTGGAACCTCCCCCTCATTTGCAGTCGCATCAAAGAAACCCGTCCCAAAACTAAACTGTGAACCCAAAAACCACGCCCCCCGCGATGAACGAAGCAGATACTCTTGTCCAAACTGGATTACACTCGTGCGACTAACCCCATCCTCATCTGGACCAATGCCAAAGGGAATCCCTAAAGAATCAAAAATAAACGTCTGACCCTCTTGGAAGGTAAAACCCAAGGATAAAGCAAACTCTTCACGGGGTTTACGTATCAGCGGCTGACGATAAACGATTTCATATAGATCCGTTTCTCCTCGAATATCAAAGTCATCAAACTCTGACTGAATAATATCATTTCTATTTGGTGCTATTCTCAGTCTCAGTGTACCGTTCATTGAATTGAGCGGCAGTTGATAGCCCAAATCCAGCACATCAGCGCCCAACGTCGCCGAACGGTAAAAGGAAATTCTATCTCCAACAACCGCTAAATTACGATGGCTTAACTCAACGCCCAATCGTTCAGAACCAACACTCGGCGGCGAGAAGTTATCAGCACGTACACTACCCTCAAAGGGATTCGCTTTAGTGAAGTGAACATTGAGATTCGTTTGCCCTCTCTCCCCAGTTGCTACTAAACGCGCTTCTATACCCCCGATAATGGGATCGTCACGTAATAATCTCAGTTGGTCTTCCAGTTCAGCCGTATTCAGGGGAGTCTCTGCACCCAATTGAATGCGATCGCGAAGATAAGATCCCCATCGTCCAGTTTCTTCAACTGCTTGAACCTCTGTATTTTCTTGTTGATTTTCACTGTCGGTAATCTGGCGGCTTCCACTCTCCTCAGCCTCAATGATTTCAACAATCTGAATCTGATCTAAACTTCCCTCAATCGCACAAATTTCCACAACCCCATTCTCAAAGCTGGAAACTTCTGCTTGAGAGTTGATATAACCCTTTGTGAGATAAAGGTCAGTAATAGCTCCGGCAATATTATTCGGTAAATTTTCCAGAACGTTGTTCAAGTCAGCAAACTCTTCTCGTTGGGTGTATTTTTCCGGTGCTGTCAGCAAGAATCGTACCGTGACATATCGCTTCTCTAGGGGTTGAGTCACTTCCCTAACCGCATCCATCACTTCCTCACGACTAAACACTGTATTGCCGATCACCTTAATCGTCAGCGCTGGAATATTTTCGACTGGAAACGCGATCGCAGAATGTTGCTGGTGAAACTCATGGGTATCCGGACAAGCTGAAGCCACTAGCGAAGAGGTTTCGGCTTCACTGTTTGGAGGGGATAGCTGCACAACTGGATCAGTCAGATGTTGCATTTCCACCTCCCCTAACCCAGTCGCTGAGGTGAAAACATGATCAGGATTAGCGGTAGCCCTGAACCCACTCCCTGTCATGAGCCAAACTAGGGGGAGTATCAGCAGACAACCCTGTAAGCTTAAAGGCGCAGCCATCGTAGTTATAAGTAAAAACTACTAATTCTGTCAGATCCATTCTCATCCCTGAGATAGAGATCTCGGCGTAGCTTTAGCTTTTTTTCTTATTTCGTCGCGGATAAACACCTGTAAAGGCTCCTATCCCGCCCTTGAAGGCGTCAAACCGCTATACTCCTCATCCTTCGTTATCTCTGTTACCTGTGTTTAGTTCAGTCAGATTCCCAAGGATTAACAATTGCAATCCCACATCCTTCAAAATCAGAAACATTACGAGACACATCTTATGATAGAGACGTTCCGGCGGAACGTCTCTACAACAGTTCGTTTGTCCTAATAGGTGTGTCTACTCTTTAAAATTAGGAAGTTCGCGTAAGGGTTCCCTAGGAATCATCGGCAGTCTAAAATCGCCAAAATGGGCAAAACGTCGCTCGATAGCCAAGGCTAAATTCAAGGGTTTATGAACTTGATCTGTTAATACAGCGCGGAGGATTTCTTTAGCTTCTTCTTCAAGAGAACGTCCCGAATATTCAGCTCGCTTTTGGAGGCGATTTTTCAGGTCATCATCAAAGTTTTGAATCGTGATACTGTTCATAGTAGACTCAATGGCTAAAGCTATAAGCTGTTCGGCATTTAAACCTTAATATCAATAATGGCGCAATCCTTGCCGTAGTGCGTTAAGCGAAGCCATGCCGCAGGCTTTGCATCTTGCTCGCTACATCAAGCATCTTGCTCGCTACTAATACCCAATTTAAATGCATGACAGCTTATTTTGGGGAAGAGCGACAAGATCAGGCTAGCATGGTGTTATTGTTTCACTTGCGATAGATTTTAACGCACTGCACACCGACTGCTGCGTGACTTTAGCTTTTTTTATCATTTCGTCGCGGATAAACCTTACTTTTGATCGGGATCTGGAAAACCTCTCTCCAAACCTCTCTCCTTCAAGGAGAGAGGCTTTGAATTCTCCAGGGCTGGGGGGTTAGGTTGAATGTCACACTCCTCAAGTCTGGCGTTGCACAGCCCACCCTACAACTCAAACCTTTACAAAGGACGAATGACGATCTCCACCCCTCATTCTTTATATTTGTTAATTTTCCTTGGATGTACAAAAATCACTAACGCTAGCATAAGGGGTCAACTGCTCCTGAAACGCCAAAACTCAACAGTAGCATTGATTATAG
>CAKZMA010001577.1 GCA_937127375.1 uncultured Coleofasciculus sp.
AATGACCAATAACAAATAAGCTATCGTAGAGGTTAAACTGGCACGATAGTGGATGAGTTGCCAATGAAAAAGTTTTTGTTACTGTGTTTGTTTGTGATTGGGCTAGGTTTTGCCCTGTTCAACTTTAAAGGGTTGGCAAATCAGGGGGAATTTGGCTCAATTGTACTGGATTTCCGGGAAGATATTCCCGCCACAGAGATTAGCGCTGAGGTGGACGCGATCGCGCAAAAATACGGCGTGACACCGCGACTCAATAGCGAATTCTCTGACGTTGACAATATTTACATTTTGGAGGGAGATAAACAAGTCCTGCGTCAGCTCAAACGCTCAGAACTGGCGAAAGACACCGAATATATTGAACCCAACTACATCTACAGTACGTTTTTTGTTCCCAATGACCCCAGCTATAGTCAGCAATGGAATCTTCGCAGCATTAACGTGGAAGCCGCCTGGGATGAGACGCGGGGAAGTGGGATTACGGTAGCGGTGATTGACACTGGGGTTAGTCCGGTTCCTGATCTCAAAGATACCAAACTGGTTGAAGGGTACGACTTCGTAAACGATAGAGTTGACGCCTTCGATGATAATGGTCACGGGACTCACGTTGCTGGAACCATTGCTCAATCCACCAATAATAGTTATGGGGTGGCTGGCGTAGCCTACGAAGCCAGTCTCATGCCCTTAAAAGTATTGAGTGCGGGTGGCGGTGGTACAATTTCCGATATCGCCGAAGCGATTAAATTCGCCGCTGATAATGGCGCGGATGTGATCAATATGAGCTTAGGCGGTGGCGGTGAAAGTCAACTGATGCAAGAAGCGATCGACTATGCCTATAACAAAGGTGTGGCGATTATTGCAGCAGCAGGGAATGCTAACCAAAATTCCGCCTCCTATCCCGCCCGTTATCCCCATGTTCTGGGTGTTTCCGCTGTGGATTCCGCTGGCGTGAAAGCCCCCTATTCCAACTATGGTGCAGGGGTTGACATTTCTGCCCCTGGTGGTAGTGAAGCGGGTAAGATTGTCCAAGAAACCATTAATCCCAAAACCAAAACTGCCATGTTTTCTGGCTTTCAGGGAACCAGTATGGCAGCCCCCCACGTTGCTGGGGTAGCAGCTTTGGTGAAAGCCAGTGGGATCAATGATCCCGATGAAATATTCAGCGTTCTCCAACAATCCAGCCGCCAGATTGAAGATGATCCCCTCAACCACTTTGGCGCTGGGCAATTAGATGCCTCAGGTGCCGTGCAATTGGCGACGAAGGGACAAATTACCTTCCGTGATTTCTTCCGTTGGTTGCGCGATAGCGGTTATCTGAATCTGCGGTTCTGGATTGATGGTGGTGCAGTTGCACTGCTGCCGAAAGTTCTCATGGTTCTGGGTTCCTACCTCTTGGCGTGGTTCTTACGGAACTATTTGTCCTTTGGCTGGAGTTTGACCACAGGGTTAGTGGCTGGAAGTTCGGGATTATTTTTCCTGCGCGGCTTCTATATCTTTGACTTACCCCAGTGGCCCCTACGAGTCATGGGCAGTTCGATTCCGGAACTGGGTACTGCGGTTCAAGGCAGTGGGGTATTAAATCCCATTTTTGCCAGTGTGCTGATTCCTTTTATCTTAATCGCATTGTTCCTGGGACACCCCCAATGGAAATGGGTGGCGATTGGTTCAGCCTTGGGTGTTGCCAGTTGTTTGGCGGTAAGTGCGGTAATGTCTCCCAGTCTGCTGTGGTTAGGAAGTGGGATTGGGGCGCGTCTGTTCTTAATGGCGAATGCCTTCGTCTGCTTCGGACTTGCCTATTTTGCCTGTCAACAACCCACGCTTCATCCTTAACGGATAGAAGCGGGGCGTGTAAAAGCGCTCTTGTTGATTAGCCTCAGCTAGGAATAGCTACGTTATGAAGGAATATATAGGTACTTCAAGGTGCTTCACTAGCCTTGAACTCTACGGTTCTAGATTAAACAGTTCTGATGGGTAGGAAGAGTGTCTAGAACAATAAACCCTTCATAACATTGGCGAAGTGAACCACTCGCAAGAGATGAACTTCATCTAGTTCAAACCAATGACAAAAGTGCTAGTAGTTAACAAAGATAGTAGACCATTTGGTACAACTCAGGTGCGATGTCAACCTCTTAATTTAGAGCAAACACGAAGAAATAGACGTTCTATCCAACCCTATTTATGGAGAAAAGGAATTTGTGAACAACTTACATCCTGACTCGCATTCATCTACGCTTGATTCAAAGAATACAAGACGTAGATGAATGCGAGATCCGGCTAAAGAAGAAGGGAGATTTGCATGAGCATTACGGTTACTGGCAAAATCGAACACAAGGATATTGGCGTCGGGACTTGGGCATTGGTTGCCGATGCTGGAGAAACCTATGAACTTCAGGATGTCCCCGATGAGTTACAGCAACCTAACTTGAATGTGAAGGTACAAGGAGAGGTGCGAGAGGATGTCATGACGATGGCTATGATTGGTCCAGTCCTACAAGTGCAGTCCTTTGAGGTGATATCGCAATCGCCATAGCGGTTAGGACGAATCTTATGGTAGAGACGTTCCGGCGGAACGTCTCTACTTGTATATCAACCTTTACGTGGATCTAAAAACTGAGTTTATTTTGATTTTTTGTAACAAAATATTAATATTTTGTTTGGTCTAGTTTCCTGTCTCTGTATAATGCTGTTGGTGAATATAAACAGTTAAATAGGATACAGAATTTATGGTGACGAGTTTGCCAAAAGATTTAGTGGATTGCTCAGAAACTTCAATTTCAAAGTTGCAGCAAGTTCTCCAGCAAAATAGCTTTATCTATGTAGAAACAGAAAACCCCAGTTTTAACTGGATAGAATGGGCTAAATTGGTCACAGGTGAGGCGTTAAAACGGCAATACGGGCAAGAGATATTCCACGTCAAATGGGAATCTAAATTTGTGAACTTGTCCGACGCCCGAGGTCAACGGGTTTTGCTGCCTCACCTCGAAGCCAGCGATTATCAAAACCCACCGAAATATCTAGCGCTTTGGTGCAAGAAGCCGGCGAATTGTGGTGGTGGTATGACCACGTTAGCTTATGTAGAAGGATTTGTCAAGACGCTTACCGAAGCAGAAAAGAAAAAACTCATGGAGACGCGGCACTATTTTGGTGCCTCTGGAGGCGTCCATGCCAACCGCACCGAAGGTGCCATTCATCCCATCTTATCATTTTCGGGGAACAAGCCTATTTTACGGTTTTCTTGCAACTATATTAAATACGGTGACTACAGCCCCGATCCAGAGAACCTCAAGCCCTTTACTCCCGATCCATTTTTGGCAGAAATTACCGACCGATTTATCGACTATTACGAGCAAAATCACCTAGCGATTCGCATGGCACAATACTCCTGTTTGCTTTGGGATAACGAATGTATGGCACATGCCAGAACCACCTATAGTGATGCAACCAGAGAACTAGAACGTATTTTCTTAGGCTAATCCTCCACTGGTTTTTTCGGGGGGAGAATTGCCTTGTATTTTGGGGTAATCACTTCACGGGTAAAGTCAGACAACTCTAGGCAAAGCTTAAGAACGCTGGCAAAACGTATAGGAAAGACTGAGACTAATCGGATGAGAATCTTCAATGAATTGGAATCCAATGTGCGAAGTTATAGCCGTTTATTCCCCACGGTGTTTAAGAAGGCACAAGGCGCTATTTTAGAAGATAAACAAGGATTTAAGTATATTGACTTCCTCTGTGGAGTGGGTACGCTAAACTATGGACATAACAACCCCCAACTCAAAGAACGACTAATCCGTTATATCGAGTCTGATGGTATAATTCATGGTCTGGATTTAGCAACGGTGGCGAAAGAGGAATTTCTCGAAACCTTTGCCGCCATTATTCTTGAACCTAGGCAATTAAATTATAAAGTTCAGTTTCCAGGACCAACAGGAACCAATGCAGTAGAGGCAGCGCTGAAACTGGCTCGCAAGATAACAGGGCGAGAAAATGTAATTGCCTTTTCTAATGGCTATCATGGCGTAACCCTGGGTTCCTTAGCCACAACTGCCAAAGCTTCTCAGCGAGCAGCGGCAGGAATATCAACCACAGGTGTTACCTTTATTCCCTATGATGGGTACTTGGGTGAGGCTATTGATACAACAGAGTACCTCGACAAAGTCCTTTCCGATGTAGGCAGTGGGGTAACACTTCCCGCTGCGGTGATTGTCGAAACCATTCAGGGAGCAGGTGGGGTGAATGTGGCAAGATTTGAGTGGTTGCGATCGCTCGAAAACGTTTGTCGTAAATATGATGTCATCTTAATTGTGGACGATATCCAAGTCGGATGTGGACGAACCGGTTCCTTTTTCAGTTTTGAAGACATCGGTATTTCACCTGATATTGTTACCCTCTCCAAATCCTTAAGTGGTTTCGGGTTGCCGTTTTCATTGGTACTGATTAAACCCGAATTCGATCAGTGGAAACCAGGACAACATAGTGGTACATTTAGAGGACCAAACCTCGCCTTTGTCACCGCTAAAGCTGCCTTGGATATCTATTGGCAAGACGACAGTTTATCTGCCACCGTCAAAGAAAAAGGCGCCCGAATGCAATCCCGGTTGGAGGCAATTGCCAAAAATAACAGATCAAAAGGTTTTTCTGTCAGAGGACGAGGTATGATCCAGGGGTTAGACTGCCAAGATGGCAACCTAGCTGATCAAATCCTCCGGACAGCCTTTGCCAAAGGGCTAATCATGGAAAATGCTGGTGCCCAGGGGCAGGTGATTCGCTGTCTCCCACCTTTAACCGTTTCGGACGAGATATTGGAGAAGGGGCTAAATCTCCTGGAAAAAGTCGTCAACGAAGTTGTCCAAGAGGAGCATATAAATAAATGCCGATGAGTGCTGTCATTGACAATTCTCCAGAAGTCCTAACTCGGATAGAACAAATTGAAACCATCTGTGGACGGGATGTCGGTAATAGGATAGAGCCACTTGTCCATGCTACCAAGGGGGGGTTACTGGCTGCGGCTTGCTCCATCGCCGAACATCCATCCCCCCATGTGGCGATTATCACAGGTTTTTTTGTTCCTCACGGAACTCCTCCAGCAGCAGAAACAGATGGACCCATCGGTTGCGCTCACCTAGCTGCGGGACTTCAAAGAGTTGGGGTTCCGGTGCGTTTGGTTACCGATCCCTTATGTTTAAATGCTGTCAAGGTTGCTGCTTGGGCAGCAGGAGTATCGACTGACGTTGCTTGTGATGTCGTTCCTATGGATGCTGCCAGTGCCGAAGATCCCTCTGTTTCCTCTATTCTCAAATGCTGGCAAAGTGCCGAACCCCCGGTTTCCCATGTTATTGCCATTGACAGAGCAGGTCCTAGTTACGATGGTTCTATCCATAATATCAGGGGAGATGATATCACTGATTGTACAGCCCCTTTGCAACTACTGTTTGCTCATCCTAAAGTAATCTCCATCGGAATTGCGGATCTTGGCAATGAACTCGGCATGGGCAAGCTTTCTAGAGATCTAATTGCCAAAACCGTCAAGCATGGAGAACGAATTGCCTGTAGTATTCCTTGCCATCACCTAATCGTTTGCGGAGTATGCAATTGGGGAGCAATGGGATTACTTACCGCTCTGGCTTTGCTGCGAGTTGACTGGAAATCTCGGTTAACTGAGGGATTCACGTTAGAGATGGATAAACATATTTTGATAACTCTTGTCAATGAAGGACCAGCAGTAGATGGCGATACGGCAGTTCAAGCTTTTACCATTGAGACTTTTCCCTGGGAATTTCATGGCAACGTATTGACAGAACTTTTAGCCGCCGCCGGTTTGAGCGAGTCAGTTTGAGAGCGCCGCCGCGATACTTTTATCCAAAATATCTAGCCCCTGGTTCAACGTATCAAAATCAATCGTTAGTGTAGACTGAAGATTAATCACTTCTTTGTCCACACCCATTGGTTCAAAGATTAAACCCCGTTGGAACGCTTCATGACTAACTTTTTTCGCTAATCCAGGTAGCTTGCAGGCGATTCCTTGAATCAAACCCAGTCCTCGATGTGCGCCGCCGATTTCAGGATAATCAGCAATCATCTCTTGGAGTCGCTGCTTCATGAGTTCACCTTTTTCAACGATTTCCTGGGAAAAAGCATCGGTTTTCCAGTAGGCTTCCAAAGCCGCCGTGGCGGTAACAAAGGCGAGATTATTGCCTCGGAATGTGCCGCTATGTTCTCCAGGTTGCCAGCCGTCTAAATCTGGTCGAATCAACACCACAGCCATCGGATTTCCATAAGCACTTAAGGATTTAGCCAGACAAACCAGATCCGGTTTTAACCCAGCTCGCTCAAAGCTAAAGAACGGACCGGTTCGACCACACCCAACTTTGATATCATCAACAATAAGCAAAATTCCTTGCTCTTGAGTAATCTGGGCAAGGCGCTTGAGCCAAGGCACACTCGCCACATTAATTCCGCCTTCAGATTGCACGGTTTCTAGGATAACGGCGGCGGGTTTTTCCTGATTTCGGCTCAAGTCATCGATCAGTTTTTCCAACTGATTAAGACTATCGTCTTTGCTGCCAGATTGCTCCTCGAAGGGAACCGTTAACACATTACCAAGGGGAATCCCTGCGGCTTTTTGATAGACTGGATTCGGGGTTACTGCTAGAGCGCCTAAGGTATGACCGTGGTATCCTTTCGTGAAACAGATAACGGTTTTTCGACCTGTCACTTTACGGGCAAGCTTCAACGCGGCTTCGGCTGAATTGGTTCCCGTAGGACCGGTAAACATAACTTTATAGTTGAGTCCTCGCGGTATTAAGATTATCTCCTCGAAACATTCGAGAAACCTCCCCTTTGCAGCGGTGAACATATCAAGGCTATGAGTTATGGCATCTGACTCAATGTATTCTAGGAGGGGCTTTTTGAGTTTGGGATTATTATGCCCATAGTTGAGAGCACCAGCACCTGCCAAGAAGTCTATGTAGGTGCGCCCGTTCTCATCGATTAAATGATCTCCCACTGCCTTGGTAAAGACGGTGGGAAATAATCGACAGTAGCTGCGGACTTCCGACTCAATTCTTGTAAAAATGCTCATGTTCTTAACCTTTTGCTAGTATCTTCAAACCATGGAATAGCGATCGCATTGGATTCACTTAAGTTTATAAAATGTAATGTCTACTTAACGAGTCCCAGAATCCAGAATACATTGTATGCTTTTTAGGGTAAATAGCCTAAATTAAATCAGCATAGGAAACCATGACACCAAGTCGATTTACAGAATCTGACACCGAGGCGTTGTTTGATGATCAGGAACGAGACAAACGTTTCCGTAACTTCTGGAACCCAGAAGGGAGTCTCCACTGGGGCTATTTCAACAACTTAGCCGAGGCTCAGGCTGAGGACTTTGTACCCGCCTGCAAGCGCTGGGATGAATATATGTTGGAACAAAGCGGTATTACTGCCGAGTCTCGGGTGCTAGAAGTTGCTTGTGGAAATGGCAACGCAGCTATCTGGCTGGCTCAACAGACAGGATGTGAGGTCGTCGGTATCGATCTCAGTGGCAATTATATCGACAATGCTCGACGCAAGGCTAGTAATTTTCCGTCTCTGCGCCTGAACTTCCAAAAGAAATCAGCCACTAATCTGCCTTTTCCAGATGGTTCCTTTACCCATGCCTGGAGTCAAGGCGCTCTGTACCACATCCCTGAACTAAAGAAGGCTCTGGCGGAGGCTTACCGTGTTCTCAAAGAAGGAGGTATTTTCTTGTTTGATGATTTGGTCACGCCAGTCAAGGAAGTCAGCGCGGCTACCCGCAAATACGTTTATGAGCGACTGCTGTTTGAGCCGACATTTAGCCGCGAATCCTATGCCGAAAACCTCACTGAGCTAGGATTTAACGTGTTGCAGGTCAAGGATTTAAGTGAACATTTGGAAAAGAGCTACAAATTGGTGTCCGAGCTGGCTCAGGAGCAATATCCAGATTTGAGCGCTGCTTTTCAGAAAACCCAAGAGGCAATCGCCGCAGGTGAATTAGGCTGGTGCTTCTACCTCTGTGAAAAGCCAGGTTAGCCAGCCGCCAGAAAATCAAGACATCTAAGACTTTCTTTAACTCTTATGAATTATGAATTAGAAACCTTACTTTTTAATCCATAATTCATAGGTTTTTTCTACAACTAAAGTGTGAACTTTTATTGCCCAGACTTCTTCAATAAGTCTGGGATCTAAAAAAGACCTGAGTTCTATGTAGAAAATCAAAATTGAGCGATCGCTAAAAATCCCACTCTTCAAACAGTTCAGCAACCGACATGGAAAAGCCAGGAACGATCGCGTCACCCTCTAGCGCGTCTTGAGGACGAAGTAAGCGATCGGGTTCGGGCGAATTATAAACCAGAACATATTTTTCATCGGGATGAATCACCCAAACTAAGCGAGTATCGTTGTCAAAATATTCCACAATCTTGTCGTGGATTTCTTCAACGGTGTTGTTGGGAGAAAGAATTTCCACCGCCAGATCAGGAGAACCTTGAAAGAACCCACGAGGGGGACGCTTTAAACCCTTGAGCCGTTCTTTAGAGACAAAAGAGACGTCAGGCGATCGCTTGTTGCCGTTCTTTAAGGTAAACGCTGTACTAGAATCACAAACCGTTCCCAATTTGTGTTGCCGAACATAGATTGCCAGAAGCCCCCCCAGAAATGAGCCAATTCCGCCATGCTCCATCCCTGAATTGCCCATATTCACAAGCTCCCCGTTTACTAACTCATAACAATGCCCATCTTTGGACAGTGCCATAAATTCCTCATCTGTCCAAACTTTTTTCTCAGTGGAGATTGTCATAGCCCAAGCTTCCTCTCGATTTTCCGGAATCGCTACTTCTAGTGTGACACGTTACATGACGGGGAAAAAGGATACATCATTTAGGTAGAGACGTTCCGCCGGAACGTCTCTACAACAGTTCTTTTGTCCTAATAGATGTGTCTACTGCTATAACCAATACTACCAGATTAACTATTATTGAGCAGAGGGATAGATGGATTTAGCAATGAATACAGGCTTATTCTCGTATTCGGCTTCTAGTTGGCGTTTGACATCCAAATCCCAGGTTAAATCATAATCCCGCTCAAATTCAGCCGCGATAAAGGAACGCACCTCACCCGTCACGACAACATCTTCCCCTTCAACCATCGTTCTCTCCGGTGCGACTAAGGTGAAGACTAACAAATCACCGCCACCAGCTAACTGATCTTCATCAAGGGTAAAGGTATTGTTACTCATAATTTCTTCCACTTCACCCTCTACAGCCACGGTTTGATTGTAGAATTGGCTAGGATCTTCGGTAATTTCTCCGGGTTTGGGTGCAAGTGCCAGTGATTCAGCGACAATCGCAGGCTGTTGTTCGTAGTCGGTATCGAATTGGAAGTCTAAGTCGAATTCTTCCTCAAACTCTACCATATTAAACTGACGCACTTCACCGGTGACTTGGACTTCAACATCGTCCTCTTCTGGCAGCATAAAGGGTTCACCGGAGGTATTGACCACGATAATTTCATCACCAAAAAGCTCATCCTCTGAGAGGGTAAAGGTGACATTATCCAGAACCTCTCTCACTTCGCCTCTGATGCTCACGCTTTGACCGAATAGTTGTTCGGTGTTCTCCTCGACTTCCTCAGCCGTTACGTTTTCTTCCTCTTGTCCTGCGGTGACAACGTCTTGTGTGGTGTCGGCGCAGGAGGGAAGTAGCACCGCCATCAGCGCTAAGGCGATCGCACTGGCAGGTAAGCTTTTACGATAGTGTTTAATAAACATGTATGAATGTCCTCTCTCAATAGTTAGCAAATCTTAGAAGTTAACGCTTCCACCCTTTATTCAAAGACAATCTAGCCGCGATCGCATCCTTCTCAGGAGTAGCAATCAACTCTATCCCATGGAGGATTTTGGCGTGGAGGATTTTGGCGAAGATGGGAGATGGGGAAGCAGGGGAAGCAGGGGAAGCAGGGGAAGCAGGGGAAGCAATGTAGAGACGTGCCATGGCACGTCTGGAAGCAGGGGGAGATTTTTGATAAAAAAATGATCTAAACTGCTTGGGATATCTTATTGGTCTTCCAGTTCCTGTCGATGGTACAAGAAAACGATCACGATTTAATCCGGGAAGCCGAAGCAACCCGTGTGCAGATACTCAGTGAAGCCCTACCTTACATCCAGCAGTTTGCAGGACGAACGGTTGTGGTTAAGTATGGGGGGGCGGCGATGAAGGATAGCAACCTCAAAGATAAAGTGATTCGGGATGTTGTCTTCTTATCCTGTGTCGGCGTTCGTCCCGTTGTGGTTCATGGTGGCGGTCCAGAAATTAATAGCTGGTTGGATAAGCTGGGGATTGAACCGCAGTTTAAGGATGGGTTGCGGGTAACGGATGCACCCACGATGGATGTTGTGGAGATGGTACTCGTGGGTCGAGTTAATAAAGAGTTAGTCTCTCTGATTAACCGGGCTGGGGGTTTAGCCGTGGGACTTTGCGGTAAAGACGGAAATTTAATCAAAGCTCGTCCAGAAGGGCGCGAGGGGATTGGCTTTGTCGGAGAAGTCAGCAGTGTTGATACTAAATTGGTGGACTCCTTGGTCAAAAGTGGCTACATCCCAGTTGTGTCAAGTGTTTCAGCCGATGAGACAGGTCAAGCCTATAATATCAACGCCGATACCGTGGCTGGCGAAATTGCTGCCGCTTTGGGGGCGGAAAAGTTAATTCTGCTCACTGATACTCCGGGGATTTTGCAGGATTACAAAGATCCTTCCACTCTCATGGCTAAGCTGGATATTCAACAAGCACGAGAGTTAATGGTATCGGGCGTTGTTGCTGGCGGTATGATACCTAAGGTTAACTGTTGTGTGCGATCGCTGGCTCAGGGGGTACGGGCGGCTCATATTATTGATGGTCGAATCCCCCACGCTCTACTTTTAGAAATTTTTACCAATAAAGGAATTGGTTCTATGATTGTGGCATCTGAATTTACCACTTAGCGCTTGCTGAATAAGTGTTGCGGTGAGGGGAGGGAACAGGAAACGGGGAATATAGAACAGTAGTGCGAGCGTCTCGCTCGCTATTTTGTATGGATTTTTGGCTCTATCGAGGTGGCTCTACTTACTTCTGTTTAATAATCCCGTCAATGGAGTGGAGTTTTTCTGGGAACGCTTCCTCGCTCTAGCATCTCGACGCTGTTTCGCCAAGGTTAATCCACTTAACTTGACGGGGGCTTCCTCTGGCTCATCTTGGGGTTCAGAGGGTGCTTCCTTTGGTTCATCTTTACTATTCCACCAAGCCACAACCCAGCCGCTAGCAATTCCCCCAACAGCGCCCACCACAATACTGAAGGGAACTGAGTATCCGAGTAAAACCAGACATAGCAAAAACACTAACCATACTCTTAGCGCTACAGGGAACCCTTCGGAGAAACCTGGCAACAGTTTATTCATTCCTTTGTCCTTTGTCTGTCCTTTGTCATTTGTCCTTTGTCATTTGTCCTTTGTCAAGGGGTAAGTTTTAAATATTGTGTGAAGATAAAATCTATGGGGCTTGATAAGTTTATCTTATAAATATGATGGTTTGTTTGGTTAAGATAGTTAAGTTTATTTAAACAATATAAACTTTTTTTACAAATATTGGCATAGTTTCATCAATGTAGATGAAGTGACAGGTGTCATCTCTCATCTATGTAAATTTGTGCTTAATACTCATTTAAATCAATAATGACTTCATTCATTGCTCTATGTAAAGTGTTTGTGAATATGACCAAAAACTAGAGAGTTAAACTCTAAATTTATGTATCCTGAACATTAAGAAGCTGATTATACCATTACTACCATGAATAAACTATTAATAACAATGACTCTATCACTATCTATTCTTCTAGAAGCTTTAGGAGGAAATTCAGCAGGTGCATTAACCCTAAGAAGTTGGAACAGCGCTAATCAGCGTGGTGGTGACTTATTTAATGACGGAAATGGTGCATTGTTATACGGTGCATTTAGATCAAGTCTTCTGGAGCGTTCACATACTATTCTTCCAGGAGTATCAACCCTAACCGAGGCAAATCTTGCTGACGTTGATATATTCTTTCACGGAACATCCTCAACGATTCTGACACCCACTGAAAGTACTGTGCTGAGAAATTTTGTCAAAACGGGTGGTTTTGTGATTGTTGAATCTGATTCAAATCCTTCTGAACAGAATTCGGCTAATTCGGTACTGGAATCACTAGGGATCGGTTCACGGTATACAGGTGTTGTCGGTGGTGTCAACTCTCCTACAGGTGGCACGTTTAAAAATACAGTTTCTCCAACTACTGTCGGCGCATTAGGCGACCTAAGAGGTCAAACATTTGGTACATCCTTAGCCACTGATATTGACCCAATGGTAACCGATATTACTCCCACTGGAGGGATGCTGATTGGTATAAATGGATCAATCAGGTCGATGGTGGAATTTCAGCCTTTTGCCAATAGTGGTCAAGTCTTGGCTGTTGGTGACGCCTACGGTTTTAATCTTTTCCAGAGTTCAGAGAATTCTTTTTTTAACCCTAACAATCAAAAAGCTTATATGAATTTCATTGAGTCTAAAAAATTTAAAACTCCTATTCCTGAAACATCACCGCTATTGGGTTTATTGACATTAGGTACTTGTGCTATCGGAACTAAACTAAGTAAAAAATGATTAAACTCCAGACTATTAAATAAGTTTTGTTTTTAATGTCCAGCAACCTGGAAACAATTTGACATAATAAATATAGATTTAGGTTGATAAAAATATTACTTTTATCTATTTCTGGTTAAGGTTTGCCGGATTCTCATTCTTTTAGTCCTCCGATTAATCAACCAAGCCAGACGAATACGATTCTCTAAGGAGGTTGGTGGAAATAAACTCAACCTTATGAAGTTATCTTAACAAGCCTCAAACCCTTGCAACGGACTTAGCTTGCTTCTCAAGGATAGCGAGTATGACAAATGAC
>CAKZMA010001578.1 GCA_937127375.1 uncultured Coleofasciculus sp.
AAGGGCAGATTCGCCCCTAAAATTGAAGAGGTTATCCAATTGGAATCTTGATCCGGTCAGGGAGTGTCAGGGAGTGCGATCGCTCCGAATCACAACGACAATGGCTTGAATCGAAATGATTACCCGATCAAGCCGTAGCGATCGCCCAGTTTCTGCTCTTGGTGCTACACGGTAATAGATTATTTTACTCACGTAGACTTGTTTGTAAGCAGTGCGACATTCACTTATCCCGGTTGGGATCAGTGGGATCACCTGTTTGGCTCCAACAACTGCCCCAAATGAGTGAGATTAGCGAGTCGGTAAAGCTGAGTCCTGCTCACAACGAGACAGGGGAATTTGCTGACCACCGTAGATCTGGTCTACTTGCCAAGTAACAGGATCTACGGTGACTTCCAAACAGGCGCAAGTATATCCGTAGTTACCGTTGGTATGCACCCAATCATCTGTGAATTCGGAGACATTCTCCCACCCCGGTGCTTGATATCCACCTTGGACGCCCAGAGTCCACACACCATCAGCATCGGTTAAGTACCAGTTGGCTGGGGTTGGATTGTCGAGCCAGCCACAGCGGGTTTCAATGGCGAGGGTCTTGTGGGAAAAGAAGGTGAATGAAACGACCAATACAAAAGATAGAACAGCTAATACGACGGTTTTCATATTCTTGCTATAGTTGGGATAGAACTAGCGAAGCTGACTGGGAAAAACTCTTGGCTAAAAATTCCACAAAATATTGAACTTTGGGCAGCAGATAACGTTGAGCAGGAAATACCGCATAAATTCCCACCTCATTATCCGCCTCATACTCCTTGAGCAGATGCACTAGCTGACCCGATATCAGTTCCCGTTGAGATAGAACTTGTATGACCCGACCGATGCCTCCTCCTGCTAAAATCGCCTCGTAAAGGGCTTGACCACTATTGACTTCAAAGTTTCCTCGCACTCGAATCTCTCGTTGTCCAGAGGCGTCGCGAAATCGCCACTGGTTCAGGGTCGTTTTTTGGGCATTCAAACTGAGGCAATTGTGATCGGCTAGCTCGTCAGGTGTTTTGGGTATACCATAACGATCAAGATACTTGGGCGCAGCGCAAATAATGCGACGAGAGCTGATTAATTTTTTAGTCATCAGTGAGGCATCAGCAAGTTCTCCAATGCGAATGGCAACATCAATTCCATCGGTCCCCAAATCGACAACATCATCGGTCAGGATTAATTTGAGAGAAATCTGGGGATATTGTTCGAGAAACAGCGGAATTTTTGTCAGTAAAAAGCGATAGGCAAAATAGGTAGAACAACTTACATACAGAGTACCTTGCGGTTGCTGAGTGTATTGTCTGGCTTCTCGCTCGGCTTCTTCAATGTCTGCCAAAATGCTGAGGCAACGGTTGAAATAGCGCTCTCCTACTTCAGTCAAGCTTAAGCGGCGAGTCGTGCGATTCAATAATTGCACCCCCAATCGTTGTTCCAGATGGCTAATCCGGCGGCTCACAGCCGAGGGATTCAGTTGCAGTTCATCAGCAGCTTTGGCAAAACTGCCGCTTTTGACGACTTGCACAAACACGTCTAAATCTTGTTGACGGCTCATAGATTATTGCTTTTTTTGCACGAGAGTCGTGATTGAAAACGCTATTGTTATTATTTTAATCATGAATATAGAATGAGGTCATTACTTAATTAATTAAATCTGCGGTCTAGGAGATGCACATGAAACTCCAGAGAGTTTTGGCGATTTTGATCAGCACAGCTTTAATCACCAGCATCTGGATTGGTGGCGGCTTCAAATCCAGTCTGAATGTCGTTCCTGAAAGCGCACTGGCTCAGGAAGACGCGATCGCAAACCCAAACCGATTTCAAACAGGCTTATCACTGATCGAGCAAGTCAACCAAGCCGGATATGAACGCTCTCGCGACAGTCTCAGAGACATTTCACCCGACTTGATGCGATTTGCCATCGAATTTGGTTATGGCGATGTTTTATCACGCCCAGGACTCGATATAAAATTGAGACAAATTGCCACTGTTGCCGCTCTCACTGTACTAGGCGATGCCCAACCCCAGCTAAAATTTCATATTCAAGGTGCATTAAATGTTGGCTGTACTCGTCAAGAAATCATCGAACTGATTACCCAAATGTCAGTTTATGCGGGATTTCCCAAGGCG
>CAKZMA010001579.1 GCA_937127375.1 uncultured Coleofasciculus sp.
GCTGGGGAAGCTGGGGAAGCTGGGGAAGCTGGGGAAGCTGGGGAAGCTGGGGAAGGTGAGGAAGAAGTCTATTTATTCTCCCTATCTCCCTCATCTCCTTCATCTCCCCGATCTCCCCATTCAGACAATCCAACTCGGTATCAGGCGATCGCATGGCTCGAAGGCTGGCTTAAACATTTGGGTGATTTTATCTATCATAATCCCCTATTCGTTCCCCAGAATGTGCAGCCCTTGGGCGAATCACGCTACTTGTCCTTACAGAACCAAGAAACCCGATCTTGCGATCGCGAACAAGTTGTGTGGGTCAGTTTGGGGAATGGTAGTGTCCGCTGGATGGGAATTGAAGACCTCAAAGTCGAAGAGACTTCGCCCGCCTTTCCCCTCGCCTCTGGGATGTGGCTAGAGGCAGAAGACCTAATGGAGGTGCAAGTCCACCCTACCACTGAGTTGGCAAATGGGGCAGCGATACCAGGGGGTTTAGCCACGTTGCATACCTTTTTCTTGTTCTACCTAGATGTACAGGTTCGTCAGAAAAAAGAGCAGGAGTTTGGTCTGTTTCTGGAACGGCAGCAGTTGGATCTACAGGTGCGGGAGGTGGCACTGGGAGAATTAACCACGGTGTTGCACCCCCAAAAAACCACCATTTTTCAGGAAGGAACCCCCCTGCTAATTGCCGCTGGAGCCGTGGGTCGCGCCCAGGGGATGATGATTAATCCCCCAGCGCAATCAGAAGACCTGAGTCGAGTCAAAGACCCCTTAGAGGCGATCGCCCGGGCATCGCGATTTCGGACTCGTCGGGTGCTACTCACGGGGGATTGGTGGCAAGAGGAGCATGGTCCATTGTTAGGATACACTAATACCGATAAAAGCCCAGTGGCATTGTTACCCTACAAAGGCAACCATTATGTGTTGTTTGACCCCGTAGAGCGCACCCGGATGCCCGTAACGGAGACAGTCGCCCAGACGCTGTCCCCGGAAGCTCAAATGTTCTATCGACCTTTGCCCCTATTCGTGAGCAATGCCCTAGCATTGTTTCGGTTTGGCACCAGGGGTAATGAAATCGAAATAGTCGGTGTGGTGTTACTGGGAGTCTTGGGCACCCTGATGGGGATGGTCACACCCCAAGCTACGGCGATGTTAATCAATAATGCCATTCCCGACAGCGATCGCCTCTTATTGTGGCAAATTGGACTGGCGCTGTTTGCGGCGGCTTGGGGAAAAACGGTGTTTCAGTTGGCTCAGGGAATTCTGTCCCTGCGGGTGGAAAATTCGGCGGATGCTTCTCTCCAACCAGCGGTTTGGGATCGCCTACTCTCGCTGAAGCCGGCGTTTTTTCGCAGCTACTCGTCGGGGGATCTGCTGACTCGCTTGTTAGCGGTCACTCAGATTCGCAGCCAACTCAGTGGCGCCACTCAACGCACCCTATTAAGTGCAGTCTTTTCCCTGTTAAATCTAGGGCTGATGTTTGTTTATAGCTGGCAATTGGCACTCATCGGCATCGGTTTAACCCTAGTGGCGGTGATTGTTACGGTTGTCTCTAGCGTCATTTTAATCCGCAAAAATCGCCAGCAGGAGGTTGTGGATGGGGAAATTAATGGGCTAACGATTGAGCTGATCAATGGGGTATCCAAGCTGCGGGTGGCAGCAGCAGAAGGGCGGGCATTCGCGGCTTGGGCGAAAAAGTACAGCCTGAAAATTAAATTCAAGGCAGCCATCAAACGGATTAATGATAGTGTTTCGGTGTTCAATGAGACGCTGCCTCTGGTGAGTTCGATTCTCCTGTTTTGGTTTGCGATTCTGTTTATTCAGATGGCACAACTTCAAGGGGGGGCTGGGCTGAATATGGGGACGTTTTTGGCGTTTAATACAGCCTTTGGCACATTTCTGTCCAGCGTGACTGACTTAAGTAATACCCTAACTGACATTTTGGGAATTGTGCCATTGTGGGAGAGAGCCAAACCCATTGTCCAGACGATGCCGGAAACGGATGCGACGAAAGCTGATCCCGGTCGTTTGACGGGTAAAATCGCCCTAGAACATGTTACCTTCCGCTACCGCGAGGATGGACCGCTGATTTTGGATGATGTGAGTATCCATGCAGAACCTGGGGAATTTATTGCGATGGTGGGTCCGAGTGGCAGTGGGAAATCCACCATCTTTCGATTTTTATTGGGATTTGAGACACCTTTAAGCGGTACAGTTTATTACGATGGTCAAGATTTAGCCGGACTAGATGTTCAGGCTGTACGACGCCAGTTGGGGGTAGTGCTGCAAAATGGTCGGATTAACTCGGGTTCAATGTTTGATAACCTGACCTGTGGAGCCTTGGTGACGCTGGATGAAGCTTGGGAAGCCGCCCGGATGGCGGGGTTGGCTGAGGATATTGAGCAAATGCCCATGGGGATGCACACGGTAATTAGTGAGGGGGGTACGAATCTGTCGGGGGGACAACGGCAACGTTTATTGATTGCGCGGGCGATTTTGTTAAAGCCGAAAATTATTCTGATGGATGAGGCAACCAGTGCTTTAGATAATCGCACTCAAGCCATTGTTACTCAAAGTTTAGACCAATTAAATGCGACCCGAATTGTAATTGCCCACCGCCTGAGTACGATCCGCAATGCTGACCGAATTTATGTGATTGAAGCAGGGCGTTTGGTAGAGGTGGGTTCGTTTGCAGAACTGGTTGACAAAGGGGGGTTATTTGCTCGACTGGCAGCGCGACAGTTAGAGTAGAGACGTTATAGCACTACGCATTGAGGTTAGGACAATACAATTGGGTGAAAAGGCAACAGGCAACAGGCAACAGGCAACAGATAAATGTCCTAACGTATCCCCGTAGTAGAGACGTGCCATGGCACGTCTCTACTACCAATGCCGTCGC
>CAKZMA010001580.1 GCA_937127375.1 uncultured Coleofasciculus sp.
TGAATCACCTCAATTTTCTCCCGTTTACTCTTCGTCAAGAGGCTGCCAATAATCCGGATTTAGGTAAAGTTTCCCTAGTCTTCTTGATTGTTTGGGGATTAGTATTAATTCTAGCTATTGGCACAACAGTATGGTTCTGTGGTTTTGGGTAAGCACCATTTAAGGGCAGGGCGGTTGAAATTGAAGTTATGAGAAAACTGTTCCCTGTTGCCTACCCTCACCACAATACTTATTCAGCAAACCCTACTTAGAAGGATTAGTACTTGCTGGAAACGCTTGCATCTCTAAGCCTTGAGTGGGAGCGCTCTGACGTTGGCTTCGGGCATACTGATCGCTGACGTAACGGTTCACCATTCTATCGAGACGGATGAGAATTTTTTCTAATGTCAGACTGCGCTGTCCAAACAGAAGGCTTTTGGCTAGAGGTTTGACATAGGCTTTATGTCGCCGGAATCCTAGCTTTTTATATCGGCTTTGGAAGTAATGATCTTCAGTCAAGTCCCACTTTTCTCGAAAATGTTCCAGACTGGCTAAATCCCAAGCATCACTCCAGCGCAGCATAAAGAAGCCCAGGTCAGACCATTGCACAGGCGGTCCGGGAACATAGGTCACAATCACCTGTCGCTCCGCATAAATTTTGCCTCCAGCACGAGCCACCATCATGCAAAAATCGAGGTGTTCGCGAGTGCTGAACAAACCTTCATCAAGGGGACCCGTCTTTTCAAAGATGTCAGTGCGAGCCAACATACAGTGAAACTCTACGTAGTCACACTCTGCTCGTTGGAGGCGATCGCGCACGTCATTCACTCGTCTCTTAAAATGGCATTTGTGGTAAAAACGCCGTATTTGCTCCTCGCCAACCTGCTCCTCCTTGATCGAGATGCTTCCGCCAGGATTGTGGATCATGTCATGAATTGGCGTGCCAATGCAGATTACGGGTCCAACCACTGCTGCTCCTGTCTCATTGGCACATTCGACTAATCCCTTCAGCCAACCGGGTGTGACAATAACATCATTGTCGATGAAAACAACATACTTTGTCTTGACCTGACGCAATCCTAAATTTCTGGATTGGTTAGGCGACAGGTAGCGATCGACTCGAATCCGCTGAAAATCCTTCTCCTGTGCTTTATCTGCCAAATATTGCTGGATATGCTGAGGCGAACCCCCATCGACATAAACCAAGTTAAAGGGAATTTCTGTATAGTCATAAATGCTCTCTAGGGATTCACGAGTATAGCTGAAACGCTCTCGTGGGGTAACAACCACTGTGACTTGCGGTTCGTTTGTACGTGCAGTTTCCATTTTTGAAGTCTCCTAACAATTGGATTGAGTAGAATTAGCTTTCACGTTTAGACAAGTTTAATTGCTCTTCAACGGTTCTGTTAACATTCGCCCGGTAGATTCGCTTAGGCTGTGCCAAAAGGACTCAGTAACTTGACTGAGGGTATAAGTTGGATGAATCCGCAGCGCCAATAATACGCTCAATAACGCTGCCCGTTTTTGATTCAGCTCGTAGGACTTAAGGGCGTGTTTGTACACAAAATCAGCAAACATCTTTGGGTGCGCCTTAAAAATTGCACCATGCTTACGGAGCAGTTGATTAAAACTGACTTGACGCAGCGACGGATCGCGAGAAATACGTGAACCCTCATGGACGAACATTTGATAGGTGACAATCGGCAGACCAAGGAGCGAGCAAACTGGATTAAGTCTCAGGAAGATTTCAGTATGAACGCGAGAGCTGAATGATTCGTCATATCCACCAATACCTAATAGTAACTCACGCTCCACCATTAAAGTTTGCTTGGAGAGAAAGGATTGCTCTGGCTCGATCTCTTCGAGGAAAAAATGCTTTCCGCGTGGTAGTGTCGGCGGAATCCGCGTCTGAGTCACGTTGCCATCGAGATCCACTACCTCCAAACCAGACAGCACCGCCACGGGTTGAGGAAGCGTTGTATTGGCAAGGGCTGTGAGTGAAACCTCTGCCATCTGGGGTAACAGTTGGTCGTCATCATCCAAGTAGGTGATGTAGCGTCCGCGAGCGGCTTTTGCCCCAGCATTGCGGGCGGCGGCTGTACCTCGGTTCTCAGGCAATCGCACCACTCGCAGTCGTGGATGTTCCGGTAAATTAACTGGCTCTGGCGAGCCATCATCGACAACAACCACCTCAAAATCTTCTATCGTTTGAGCTAGCGCACTCCGAACCGCCCGTGGCAG
>CAKZMA010001581.1 GCA_937127375.1 uncultured Coleofasciculus sp.
AGATGGGATGTTCGTACAAACAAAGTGTAACTAGACCAGTGCGAAGCGCTATAGTCGATTTTGGTGTGCAAAAACAAGATATTGTCCTAGGTTTTCATCCTCCTTTTATGCAGGAAATGAGTGACTATGCCGTGGGCTAAAAGCAGAAGGATGAAAGAGGCGATCGCTTGATGGACAGGTAGGGCGATCGCGCTCCGGTGAAAATGGATTTGATTCAAGATGGGTGGGCGATCACTAAGGAACCTTTTGCTCCTTCGTCTGGCTGGTGGCAAAAATAGTTAAAACCCTGTCTAGTTATGACTTTGATCAAAAAGAAATATGCAATTAATTTTGCTTAACTACTTAGTGAGTCTTGATTGGATGATGTTGAGTTTGGTCTGAATTTCGCTCACCGGTGCTATCCACAGTTGCTCGCTATTCTGCTCTTTGAAGCGGAATGTTTCGCCTTCGATCCAAGCTCGGTAGTTCAGAGAAGTGAGACCACCTGCAAATTTAGCTTCTAGCGGACCGTGGATCTGGTTGCTGGAGATCACCTCTCCCTTTTCCAGATCTTTGAATAACGCTACCCAATACGTTGGCTCGACGACAAACTGTGCGTCATTGTCACTGTAAACCCCCGGTTTCACTGCGGCCACATCACCATCCATGCCGATGCCCAGATCGGCTAGTCGGCTCGATTGATTATGGATAAGCACCATATTCTTACTAGGGGCTGAACCATCTTGGGAGAGCTGTTGAACATTATCCTCGAATATGACCTTCCATTTGTCACCGAGTTCTGTAGGTAAACTTTGACTGGCTTTGTAAACACCCTTTCCACTACTCTGGCGGTAGTTCAAGATGCAAGCCTGGTATGAAATTTCCCATTCAACGCCGGAATTACCCGATTTTGGAACTGTTGTTTGCTTCCATGCAACACTTTGGATTCCAGTCGATTGAGGGAAAGTTTGATATACGCAGAATGTCCATGTCTCTTTGGTGTCGTTCTCGAAATCACACGTATATCTCGTTGAATTTGCCATTGTTGTCCTCCCTTATCATTATTTTTTTTACGTGCTCTATATTCTTAAGACGATTCAGAGAAGCAATTTCTGAATTTTTCGAGTTAGAGGCTTTTTTTTCTAACTTGATGTACTCTGTGAGATGATCGCGATAATGCGCTACTTACCAACCTCGGTATCCCATAAAAAATCCCTACCAGTCACGGGTAGGGAACAGTTACATACAAAGAATCTAAATTTATGTTAACTACTATTGACGGGAACACAGAAATGTTTATTAGAAGCTTCCCACGAACAAAATCGTGTTCGTTATGCATGAAAGAAACACTTCCCTCTTTCCTTCTGCCCTGTGCCCTGGCGCCTTCTGCCTTGTGTTTCTTAAGAGAGGGCTAACTCAAAAAATTCAGAAATTGCTCTTTGGAATCGTCTTATTTATAGAATCGGACATTTAACCGAAATTTAAGTCGAAGTAAAAAGGAGCAAATAGTATGGAAATAAGCTATACAAGTACCTCAACCACTAGAACAGTGAAGCCTACTGAGACTCCATTCACCAATAACACGGATAAGCCCATTACCCTTAATTTTCAGCAGCAAGGAAGCATAAGTCTAAAGGTAGGAGAAGAATCATCAAAAATAAGTAAGACCATTGCAAGCATAAATTATAACGCGACAGTATACTATTCTGCAAATCCCAATGACTACACTATTCCAGCGAAAAAAACAGCTACATTGACTAAATCAGGAACCAACATAAAAATGACCATTACTTAACTTACTGGAGTTTAGACTATTACACGGCGGCGTAAGTTTAGATAGGGTTATGCCGCCAAAAGCTTCCCATTAAAAGTCTATTGGAAAGGACGAGCTAACTGTTGATTATGTTGGTTAAAGTAGTCAATAAAATTTAATATTTGCTGTTTGAGATCTGCCTGAGAGGAAAAACTGCTTCTTCCCAGGAGTTTGCGTGTTAGAATATTAAACCAGATTTCAACTTGATTGAGCCAGGTCTAGCAGTTATAAAGTATGACCCCCCTCTCATCAAACCCTCGTTATCATCCTCGACAGACTCTTGACCAAGGCTTGAAAATAAGGAAGACAATACAAAA
>CAKZMA010001582.1 GCA_937127375.1 uncultured Coleofasciculus sp.
ACGCGGATGATTTTAGAAGAACAATTGCAGAATTTAAGCTGATATAGCAACCGCAATGGCTGTTAGGACACATCATTATTTATGTAGAGACGCGCCATGGCGCGTCTCTACAATGGTGCCGAAAGTCCTAATCGATGTGTCTACTGCTATAAGTGTAATTTGTCCTTTGTCATTGGTCATTTGTCCTTTGTCATAAGCTGTCATGCATTTAAATTGGGTATTAGTAGCGAGCTTTCTGGCTCGCACTACAGGGATTTCGCTATTATTAACATTAAGGTTTAAATGCCGAACAGCTTAGGTAATAGGGAAAAAGTAAGGTCGAGTTTTAAGTTAACTTCCCCCAGCTCCCCCAGCTCCCCCAGCTCCCCCTACTCCCCCTACTCCCCCTACTCCCCCTACTCCCCCTACTCCCCCTACTCCCCCAGCTCCCCACCAACCCTAAACCATTTGCCGAACCATCAACTGAGCAAATAGCCCCTCCACCGCCGCCAACTCCTCAAACGTTCCCTGTTGCACGATCCGCCCCCCTTCAATAACATAGATACGGTGAGCATGGCGAATCGTACTGAGTCGATGGGCAATCACTAGCCGAGTCACCTGTAACTGATCCAAACTTGCACTGACAATCCCTTGAGTGCGATTATCTAACGCACTGGTCGCCTCATCAAAGAGTAAAATTCGCGGTTTCAAGACCAACGCCCTGGCTATCAATAACCGTTGCTGTTGTCCCCCCGACAAATTCCCGCCCCCCTCACTAATTACCGTATGCATTTCCATCGGCATTGCCGCAATATCATCCGCTAACCCCGCCATCCGCGCCGCGTCCCAGGCTTCATCCAACGTAATTTGCACCCCACTGGCAATGTTCTCAAAAATGCTCCCAGACAAAATCCGACCATTTTGCAGCACTACACCCAACTGTCGGCGCACGGCGTTAATATCTAGCCCCGATAAGGCTTGACCATCATAATCAATCGTTCCCGACTCCGGAGTTTCAAATCCCAACAATAATCGAAACAGCGTCGATTTCCCACTCCCAGAACGCCCGACAATGGCAATAAATTCCCCAGGTTCGGCATGAATACTCAAATTATCCAGGATCAGGGGAGCATCATCCCGGTAGCGGAAGCTCACCTGATTCACCCGAATACTACCCATCAGTTTACCCGGATCTGCCTTGCTTAAACTCACCTCAGGTCTGGTTTCGACAATCGGCTGGAGACGTTGCCATTGGGGAATCACTTGCAAAACGTCCAGCGTTGTGTTACTTAAATCCGTAACCCCTTTAATAAACGTGCCAAATGCCGTGTTGAACGCCAAAAACGTGCCAATGGAGAGTCCCACATTCCCTGGGGTTTCCGCCGCCTCCAGCCGTTGCATCGTTAACCCAAACAGTAGCCCCGATGCTAGGGTAGGCATGACCGTATTGAACAGCGTCACACTATCCTTAATCTGCTGCGTACTCAGATTCAGCTTCACTTGGCGACTATAGTTTTTACTCCACGTCGCAAACGCCCGCCCTTGGGCACCGGCGATGCGGAGTTTTGCCATACCGTTAATCAACTGCACCGTCTGTCCGAAAATTGTCCCCTGCAGGGTTAGCAGTCGATAGGTTTTACCCACCAGCAAGGAACTCGCGATCACAGTCAAGGCAATTGCCACCACCGCCACGACAACCGCCACCCAAGCCAATGGCGCACTATAGTAAAATAATAGCGCCAAATTCAGCAACGCCAACCCAGCACCAATAAAATGAATCACCGTCGTACCACCGAGTTGGCGGCGGATTTGACTAATGGAGGCGACGCGAGACTGTAAGTTCCCTGCACTGTAGCGGCGGAAAAAATAGACCGGTAAATTCAGCAATCGCTCCCAGACAGCCGCTTGGGTAGAAGTATCCGCCACCGTTTCCACTCGCAGCAGCGCCAACCCTTGAGCAAACAGAAACAACGCCATTCCCATCGCCGCCACCAACAGTCCCGCCCCAACTTGCCATAATAAAGTGCGATCGCTATTCGGAATCGCCTGATCCATTAAAATAGCCGTAGCTTGAGGCGTCAGCATACCCAACACCGTTGCGGCTATACCGGTGCCAAGAACCATGGGCAAGTCCTGAGCCCGCCCCTTTATGCTAAACTGCAAGACATCCCACGCCGTCAGCACCTTATCCGGCAGTGTCCGATAAAACATCCAGGCAAAAGCCGTCAAGGTTGAGGCATTCCGGGCAGTTACGGCGGTACGAGTCCCCAGCACGGGGTCAAAGATATCATAGCCCGTGGCTTTCCTGGGCAACAGCACAACAAGCTGATTATCACATTGTCTGTAGGCAACTAAAGCCCCACAATCCTTTTTCCACCAATCCTCTCGCAACAACACCCGCCGCATCTGAATCCGAGAGGCTCGCATAATCGCCTCCAAGGGTTCCCTCAGCCGCTGGACATCTTCCGATTGACTCCCAGGGCGGATGGGGACACCCAAGGCTTTTCCCACTGCACCCGCCGCCACTAATAAGGGTGAAGGATTCAGGGAATCGGAGGTGGCTGGGGTTGCCAAGGTTGATGCCAATTCCCCGATAGCTTGGGCATTTACCTGACGATTCAGACATTCCTCGGCTTCCAGGCGTTGCTGGTGTTCGCGGTACTCGCGTTCTTCCTGGCGCTGAATCTGGTCAAATAACTGACCATGAACCTGGGATAACGTTTCCACTAGGGCATCAGGTTTAGACGTAATTTCGGCAACTCCCTGACATCGGCTCTCGGTTTCGCGATCGCAGTATACCGTATAAACCTGTTGAAGCCAACCCGCTATCCAGTTCCTGACGTTATCATCCCCATTGGTAACCAACTGGCGAAACCATGTCCCGTCCAATTTTAGCAGCTCAGTCTCCCCAATCGGTACAACTAACAACTGGCGAAAAGACCCAGAAGCAGTGCCAAAAAGTGCCGCGCCAGAGTCACAACTAAATAGATAACGCCGAATTCCTTCTATCACACCTTGGTTTACCTTAACGGCAAATAGGGCAACAGAACCCGACTGCACCAGCCAAACCGTCTGCGGGTCATCTAATAAGAATGGCTGATTTCCGTTAATTTTGTAAACTTGTCCCGGTAATTCTCGAATGGTTGGTGAAATCATGGGTTTTGAAGTA
>CAKZMA010001583.1 GCA_937127375.1 uncultured Coleofasciculus sp.
GTAGTAAGCACCATGAAGAGAAATCATGACATTTCTGTGGCTGTTATTTCAAAAGATATTTAATGTTTCACGGAACTTTATTCAAAAAATCACCGCGTTTTGTTCGTTCTATCGCCGTGTAAAACGCTTGCTCACAGAGTTTAGCCGCGTCATCCCAAGTATAACTTGAAGCTTTAGCATAGGCAGCATCAGACATAGCTCGCCATTCAGGTTCAGAGAGTTGACAAATCTGTTCTATTGCCCTTGCCATATCCTCAGGATCTTCAGGCTTGACGAGTATCCCCGCCCCGTCACTCAGGAGTTCGGGCGCAGCACCAGCTGGAGTACCGATAACTGGCGTGCGGCAAGCCATTGCTTCCAGAATTGGCAAACCAAAACCTTCTAATCGGCTGCCAAAAAGCCATGCATCACACTTAGCGTAAAAATCCTTAATCGTATGCTGTGGCGGTCGATGGACATATTCAGTACCAGGGGGTAATGGTAAATCTGGCAATGGCTCTGTAGTACCAAAGGCAACAAGCCGCAGATTGGGAATATGTTGGGCAGCTAGGGAGAAAGCCTTCAAGCTAATGTCACATCCTTTCCATTTTGGTCTCCTATAAACCATACCGACGGTAGGGATGGTTTGTTTGCTACGAGGTGGTGCATGAAACTGTTCAGTATTGACACTATTTGGAACTAAGGAGACATGATGATCGCCATATCGAGTCCGCATAATATCAACCAACCACTGCGAGATGGTAATTTTGTGTAGGGGCAATGAATAAGTTGCTTCCACCCTCTCTTTAGGTAAGGAACCCCATATTTCGTGATGTTGAATCAAATAAACTTTAGCTCCTTTACTTTCAGATAGATTGGCTACTTCCTTAGCAGTAGTCCACCACGTCGCTACAACTATATCGCCCTCAGGAACATCAACGTCTGTGACTGGGCGTGGTCGATCAAGTATTCGGTGTTCTATGTTCAGATTATCCAAATAAGTTGATGGCATTTTAGGCTTAACAATCCATCCCTGACCTCTTAGTAGTGATCGCACCTGCTGACTTAGACTTGGCTGACGTCTAGGTCGAGATAAGACTAATACTTCATGACCCCGTTTTTGTAGGCGATCTGCATAGATAGCTATTACACGAATTCCACCGGCAGAACCCGCATGAGGGATGATAAACGTAATTTTCATAGCAAACAGTAGCTCTGATTATACATACATAAATAAAAATTTTAATTTATTCTAATTTGAATCGTCATAAAGGGAGTATATATCTAGAAAAGCATTTGCCAGCCTCTTTTTCAAAGGTTCTAATTTTTCAAAACAACTGTATTCCATTGCATCCAATGCTATTTTGACTAAATCAATCTCTGCCATTTTTGTATCGGAAAATGTATAACCATAAACTCCTTGACTTTGATAGTCAGGTGGAGTTTGGGGAAGACAAAATTTTTCCCATCCCACTGTTTTGACAAATCCTAAAACTTTCGGATGGTATGCCAATGCAACGAAAGGCACTTTCTGAGCATAAGCCATAACACATCCATGGAGACGCATACTAATTGTCAGCATAGAACGACTTAATATAGAAGAAATGTCTCTCGGTTCTAATTGGTCTTCTATGCAGATAACATCAATGGCTGAATTAAGACGGCGAATCAAAGTGGCTACTTTTTGCTGCTCCTGAATATCAACATCAAAGGCAGTTAATGGTACAAAGAGAATGGCTGCTTTTTGCTCAACAGCTAATCGAGATAATTGATGAGCTATCCATTCATACCAGTTGGCATCATTACGCCACTGTTTAGCAAACGTGACAGCGATAAATGGATTCACTAATTCGATAGATGATGGTACGGTGGGTGCAGGCTTCATCCACAATACACTGTCCCCTATGACTTCCACCTTTTTATTGGGTACTAGTGAACGTAGTGCATCTGCACCAAGAACATCGCGAACATAAAGTCGATCAAACTGTCGTAGTAATTTTTTGACTCTAAAACGTAAACGCCAGTTATACTTTCTACCTGATTCTACATTGGCACCATACAATGCAAGTGTGGGTGCAAAAGACTTCTGTAGATAAGGAACACAGCGAAAGAGAACGCAGGATTCTCGGGGTTCTAATACACCACCACCAGCAACAATGATAGGATGACCCTTTAGCTCAGCCCGACGCTCTGCGTCCTCTGATGCCAATCCTATGACTTGGGATAATGCGGGTCTAGGAAATCGACCAAGCACACGAATAACCACATCTATTTCTAGAGCTTCTGCCAGATCTGAAATAGCCAAAGGCACAGCTTCATCTCCAGCGTTCCCAAAGCCAAAGGAACCGCATATTGTGAGGTTAAATCTCTGCCTATCTTTTCTAGTATGTTGTTTCAACCCTATACTCCTCTTTGTGAAAATATGATTACTTCATTTGAGTCACTACTTAAACCAATGAGACAAGTCACGCTCCAGAAACTCAGCTAATCTTTGATTAGGTTCACAGAACCTTTCCAATAACATTTGACGTGTTTCCGGACGCATCGGCTGCGGCAAGTATTTTTGTTCTACCTGCTGGCGATACGGTAATCCTCTCAGCTCAGAGTTAGTTATCTAGACCAATTAGACAAGTCGCGGTTGAGAAATCCAGATAGTCTCTGGTTTAGTTTCGTTTATTTCTAATTGATTTTTTTACATTGATCATTTTTTATAGGTTGACCGTAAAAGGCATAGGCTTTATCTACTGGATGCCTCATAATATAAATTAGCTTGACATTAGGCAGTACTTGAGCAATCCGGGGTACGGCTTCAGGAAATTTTGACACTATTGTATAAGTTACTGATTTTTCACCACAGACTTGGTGTGGTGAAGCATTGCTAAAAAATGAACCATACCACTCTAGCCCTTTAATATATTTTTCATCTTTTGCAAAAAACTCAGTTTCTCTGACTGGACTCATGCAAATTTGTGGGTGTAGACTCAAATAGTTGTATAAAGTAGTCGTTCCTAATTTAGCAGCCCCAATAATTATAAAATCTGGTAAACGCATTATCTAATCTCTCTTCTCAAATTTCAATAATTACTCTACTGGAAGAATTACGTTTGAACAAAATTCCTAGTTTTATCAACTACCTTTTTATTTTTATGTTTCCAAAACCACTTCCTGATAACTCCCCGACTTAACCACCTTTCCCTTCTCCAACATATATACCCGATCGCAGTTCTCCACTGTAGACAGACGATGAGCAATCACAATCAGGGTTTTCGTCCCCGCCAGCGCATTAATCGCCTCAG
>CAKZMA010001584.1 GCA_937127375.1 uncultured Coleofasciculus sp.
TCTTAGCCAATCTTTAGGGAAGTTTACGAAGGTTAGTCAATAATGTAAGCACCGCGCATCTCTGTAACTGTTCCTGTATAAGGATTTCAATGGCAGGCTGCACTATATGACATGAACCTTCTATCGCTCTATTGTCGCTCTGGGAAACGAAATGTCAAACCTGATTGCTGAAAGCCATGGCTGCAAAGAATTTGGGGGTTTAGAAACTGATAGAAACTCATGATAGAGAGGCAATCCGCCAAACTTTTTCACTGTAGGGGTTTCAGGGTTCGCGCTTCCGAAAGTGACACAAGAGCGATATACATCCAAAGGGATTGAATTAAATGAATCTATGTTAATTAGTTTGAAGCCTATAGGACTAATCCATTTATCTCCATATATCATTAGACAATGTAGAGGGTAATACCTCACTATTATCTAGATTCAATCTTAATTGGAGGATATGTACAGTGGAAGTGAAGAAGAGCGAAAAAGCGAAAAAAAATTTTCAAATTCTTAACTGTGGCAACCGAATTGTTGTCGCGTTGACCAAAGAGTCGCAAGGCACAATGTATTATCGGGGGCAATAGTCTATTGCAGAATCAGTAATTCAGTAATGCAGAAGAGGGGAATACAGTTGCTTTTTACTTATTGATAGCATAAACCTAGATCTAAAAAACTATGTATTAAAGGTTATATTTTGCTGTCAATGTATCTCATGGAGATGTGTATTCCCCAACTTGTTATTCTAGTTTATAGAGGTATTGACAATGGCAACAATACTGCTTACGGAGAAGCCGTCAATGTATAATCGCGACGGACAAACAATCGTCCTATTTCCATCAAAACCTTATTGGTTTTCGGCTACTAGCGATATCTCTAAAATTATTGATGCTTTCGACCTGAGAGAAACCGAGTCCATTAATGCTAAAATTAGTGAAAGCCTCCAAATTTCTGCTGAGGAAGCTGCTTTAATTTGTGAGGATATTTCACATCTCCTGTTCACCTCCGGTGTCCTGTCAATTAACGACTGCATTTCTGATACACAGGTAATTAAGCCACATTTTCAGGTCACTGAAGTGGAGAATGTCTTGGTTATTGCTACGACCAACGTCTGCAATTTGGTATGTCCTATGTGCTATGCAATGGCTGGACGCAAGGCAGATAATGAAATGACAACGTCTGAAATTTGTGCCATTGTCGATCAAGTCAGTGATATGCACTGGGATCAAAGCAATGGTATCACACGTATTGCACTAACTGGCGGTGAAATCTTCTCGCGTCCCGATGCTATTGAACTAATCGAGTATGTACACAGTCGAGGATTTGCTGTTCAGGTTAACACCAATGCGACTCTGCTTACTCCTGATGATATAAGTCGGTTGGCAGTTTTGGATAGACTTCAACTGTCAATCTCGCTTGACGGAAGTAAGCCCAGTATTCACGAATTTATTCGAGGCAGGGACACTTTTCAGGTGACAACAGAAGCAATTCGTGCGCTAACTGCCAAAGGAATCTTTGTTGCAATCAATATGTTTGTTCATGCTGGCAATATCCACGACTTGAAAAGTACACTGCAATTGGCTGACTCGCTCGGTGTTAGCGCATTTAACTGCCTTAACATGATGAATGTGGGACGGGGAAAATCTGAGAAAACAAAAAAATGCTTGACTGGAATCAGTCTATCTAATTACTACCGCGCTGTATTTGAAGCAATCCGTGATGAACCTCGCTTGCAAAAGCTGATGATTAATTCCACGTTTGCCAATCAAATCATGGGTATTGCCGGCGGTGTTAAAAGTAACAGTTGTGGGATTGGAACTAATCGAGCGGTTTACGTTATGCCCGACGGTACTCTCTATCCCTGTGCTGACACTGCACTTCCCATATTTCGTCTTGGAAACCTACGTACTGAGAAGCTAAGGAATATATGGGAGAACTCGCCCCTTCTTCAAAAGTTGCGCGATCTAAATGTAGATACTCTTAACCCATATTGTAGAAAGTGCGATGTGCGCTATCAATGTGCTGGGAATTGTCGAGGAGAGAATTTTCAAAATACTGGTGAGCTAACTAACCCACATTTCAAGTGTCAAGAAATCCACGATTCGATTCTTGAGCTAATGTGGATTCTTACCGAGTCACCTGACCTCTTCAAGCAAAAAATCGAGAATTTCCACAAGCGTGTCGAGACATCCCAAATCCCAAATCCCCAAGTCTTTTCCTAATGATGTCTCAAGGTTTTCTTAATATTTTCTGGATAGTCATCGCGTCCCACCACCGTTACCTAAAAGATAAGGGGTGCGTGCGTAGTTTTTAAGGAGTATTAGCAATACAATCGCGATTTTCAAGATGTGCCCAAACATGATTTACTTGATTAGGATCAAAATCTCCTTTTAGATTATCTTCAGCCTTAAATGCATCAAAACGCTCTTGACAGTATTTGTCAGCGGCGTTTTGCTCCATTTTTCCTATATCTTCATGATGATAAAACTTATGCTTGTTTGCTTGATAAGAGTTATTGGAATTTGTAGAAGGAGTTAAACTAGGAGAAGGAGAAGGAAAAGAATTAATAATTAAACCAATAACTAGAACAAATAATCCAATAGGTATAGTCCATTTCCTCTGTTCTGACGATACCTCAATTATTCCTCCAATCTTGTTGACAAATCCCAAAGTGAGAAAAAATAATCCTGCAACAATCATTAGGACGGGTGCTGGTGTATCTTTAATTGCATTAATTATCTCCATTTTTCTCCAACTATCTCACGATTCAATCAAAATCTAGATAATAAATTTTTCGTCTATTGAGATTTATAAGTTTTGCTTGGGTAGATTTCCCGCATCGCCTAAATTCTCGATAATCTGTTCTTATGTCTCTGTGACAACAATAATACTGGTTCAGTTAGACCGATACTGTGCCTGCTTACTGCTTGTTAGTTTTTAAAAAGCGATCAGCAGTTAGTCATTAATTGGTGGAAAAAGTAGTTTAAGAGTCCCGGCGAGATACTGAGAGAGCTTACCGTTACCATAAGGTTTCGGTTCTATGATTTCTTCATACGTTGACACAACAAACCGATACTAAATAATCCAAAGGCGAATAGGCTTGCAGACGACGTAGGTTCGGGGACACTAGTAGGAGATACTACCGATAAACGTGGTGGTCCTGCTTCAGTACCGTTAGGTGGTCCACCTATTGTACAATTACGGCATGGATGTTGTGTATCTAATAGACAATTAGTAAAAAACACGTCCCTGATAGCTCCATCACAAATAACATATCGGTCTGTTGTTGTTGTAGAAAGCCGAAATCCCAAAAAAGGATTACCCCTGACTATCGTATTGGTTACTAAATCTGTTACATCAACACTCACAATATTCAAATAATTGCTAGCTTCAAAAGTTGTAAAAAAAGAGCCAGCAAAGAAATCATTTGGGCTAACAATTCCATCTCCATTAAAGGTGAAAACATCGATAAATCCAGGTTCTCCCCCCTCATCAAGATTACCAGCTTCGATAATGAGTTCTACTGAGTCAATTTGCTCTAAATCAATCTGACCTACATCATATTCAAGAACAGTTCTGTCTTCAGTTCCACTTTTCACTACCAAGCCATCAAGTAATATAGGTTCCTCCAATGGTGGAATAAGACGAACACCTTTAGCATCATAAGGCAACAAATCGAACCCTTGAATTGGTTTTTGTATAACTAAAAATTCTACGCAACAAAACGAAATAGTTGCAACACTTCTTAACAGATTTTGCCATTTAATAAAGATGCTCATGCTTGACCCTCTGTTATTTCTTAAAAATCAAACTTTTATTAAAGTATAAACGATATACGGGTAAAATCAGAAATGAGGTAAAGGGATTTGTGGAAAAAGTTTGATCTATATCTAGTAGATGGGTGAATGATTTCAAAATTCACCATCTAACAGCACATTACTTATTATGATCGAAGAAGTCAAGATATGGTGAAGTAGCTATATACAATTTTCACTAAAACTTTATCCAGTAAATTAATTGTTATACTTATTGATGTAAACCCTCATTAATTGTAAGTTTTATGTAACAAAATTATGAACTTCCCTTATTTAAAGCAAAACTGCAAAAGCTGCAAAGTCACTTCAAGTTTAAGTTTACATTTATTCAATAAACAAAATTGCTGAAACGACGCAAACACGTCAAAATCATAAGATAAAGTTATGATGAAGCACTTTACTAGCCTAGGGCTTAATCTTCATGCAATCTTTAAGAAAAAGCCCTTGACAATAAAGCAAGATTAAACATTACCTCTCTAAACACCGATCGCGCTATCCTTATGGGCATCTATGGGGTGTTGTTTATGAAGATAGACCGCTACGGCAAAGCCAAGATTCTTACACAGCAAGAGATACAGCTATTATTTACCCAAGGATTCAGACAAGATCGCGATCGCACTCCCTCTACTTTGTCTCTAGAAATCCCCTCTCGTCTGGGATAGCGCGTTGATTAACAGGTCGTAATTGTCAGGCGCTATCCTGGTAGAAGTCTAATTAAACTTATTGTCGTTAGTAAGAAAAGAGCGATCGCAGTCGGTAGGTGGTCGCTCTTTTCTATTCCTCTCCTTCTCCTTCTTCCTTGCCTCTCTCAGTCGTTTCACTGATTCCATACTCAGCATAAATTTCATTCTCAAGCTCCTCTGGCGACTTACCCATCTGCTTCGCTCGTTGAGCCAGGTTATCTCTAATCCATTGCTCGTTAGCCTCAACCCGCGCCTGAAATACATCACCAATCAAGGTGGTGACTGGGCGTCCTTTTAGCCATGCCCAGAGTGCGCCCAAGCGGTAGTGTGACGCGGGGATGCGTGGGTTGGTTCGATACTTATAGTCTGGCATTTTCCTAGAAAATCATTCAACGATGTTAATTCTAACGCTAGGCAGTGTATTATGAGGGGCAGACAAAAAAACGAAAGCGACCACTCCCGAAGGAGCGATCGCACCACGCCTAGAGACTGCTACCAACAGGACTCTAAGCGCTACCACTCCACTGTTAGTCCCAATGGAGGGCAAACTTATGATGCCATATTCTCACCGAGGCGGAGGACGCTCACCAGCTTCCCTGTCTCCCGTTC
>CAKZMA010001585.1 GCA_937127375.1 uncultured Coleofasciculus sp.
CTTCAAAAGGGGGACTTTGATTAATTATGGTTCCCCTGGTTCCCCTGGTTCCCCTGCTTTTCCTATCTACTATGTTTGAGCGCAACTCGGTATAAGTAAGGCTTCCAGCCTTAAGTTGACACCAATGGCAAGCCTTGCGCCCCTACATTCGCCTCTTCCATGGGTGTATCATCAGCACTGGGGATTGCTATGATATCACTTTTTTTCACTCCCTTTATCCCTTGGGTACTTTTGCCTTCTACCCCTTCTGCCTTGGAGCCTTCTGCCTTATCCCAACCCAAAGGGGGGGAATTAACCCAAATTGAGTATGACAGCCAATTCTCAGAACTTAATTTCAGCCTTACGTCATGGTTTAATCGTCTCTTGTCAAGCCCCTGTTGACTCACCACTCCATGATCCATTGGTGATGGCGGCGATGGCGCAAGCCTCTGTGAATCAGGGCGCGGTTGGGGTGCGAATTGATACCCCTGCCCATATTCAAGCGGTGCGAAAGCAATGTCCGACAACACCGATTATTGGGTTGTGGAAACAGCAGATAGCGGGTTCTGAGGTTTACATTACCCCTCAATTTGATCATGCCCAGGCGATCGCGTTAGCTGGGGCTGATATTATTGCCCTTGATGCTACGTTACGACAACGCCCTGGCGGGGAAACCCTCTCTGAATTAATTCCCCGAATTCACGCGGAATTAGAGAAACCAGTGATGGCAGATATCGATACGATTGAAAATGCTATCGCCGCCGTGAACGCTGGGGCTGATGTTGTGGGAACAACCCTGTATGGTTACACCGCTTCAACCCAACATCTTCAGCCACCAGGATTTGAACTTTTGTCCCAAATCGTCGAACAGTTAGGAGTACCAACGATCTGTGAAGGGGGGATTGCCTCGCCCCAGATGGCACAACAAGCCCTCCAGTTAGGCGCTGATGCCGTGGTGGTGGGAACAGCGATTACGGGGATTGATTGGCAGGTTCAAGCTTATCAAAAGGCGATGAGGGATGGTTATAAATTATAAGTAATGAATTTGAATTTCCTATTTTATCGGATTTACGGTAAAGTGAAGGGTTTATTTCGGGTATTTCTATTGCCCATGCGATCGCAAAAGTGAAAAAATGTAAATAGAGCGGTAGTCCGCGACTAGGGGTATTCGGGTTCAGGTGCGAAACATTCCCAGGTTCAGCGCAGGGTGGTGGCGATTGGCATATAGACTTGCGATCGCTAAACCGGGGGTTGACCAAGATTGTAAAGAATTGCAACTAATGTGCATAACCTCTAGCCAAGTGGACGTATTTCCTAGTGGAGGTGATGGTTATGCTGACATTCTTGATTTTGATTGCCTACCTTACAGGTTCTGCAATTTTCCTCGATGTTTTATTTAAGGAAGAATTAGAGCAGTTTTAAGGAGGTAGAGACAGTAAGTATAGCAGTAGACACATCGAAGCAAGATCCCCGACTTCTTGGAGAAGTCGGGGATCTGTCTGTGTACCTTACTTACTTGAAAAGCGCTATAAGTTAGTTATACAAGAGTTGTTTAAACTGTTCCTGAAAAGCATCTCGGCTAAATTGAGCCAGACATTGTTCTCGCAACCACTTCCCATCACAGCGCTGATCCTCTCCTTTAAGGATTTCAATACAGGCTGCTGCTACGGCGTCCGGATCACGGTGCGGTACTCGCCAGCCTAAACGTCCATCTTGTAAGGGATCAGCCGATCCATCTGCGTCCCCAGCTAATACAGGTTTACCACATGCCATGGCTTCTAGATAAACAATACCAAAGCCTTCTTGAGAGGGCATGATATAAGCATCAGCCACGCGGTAATGTTCAACTAAGTCACTGGTGGGAACAAACCCAGCAAAAACCACGCGATCGCGAACACCAAGTTCTTGAGTCAATTGGGCTAATCTAGGCTGATCATCACCGCGCCCAATGACTAAATATTTTACATCTGGGAAAACCGTCGCGATTTTAGGGAGGGCGCGAATCGTCACATCCACTCCCTTATAAATATCCCCTGACCACAGACGGGCTACAGTCATTAGTACCTTAGCCCCTGCCAAATCATATCGCTCAATTAACGCTGGAGACTTCTCACCCGGCGTAAAAACATCTGTATCCACCATACAGGGTAGAATCTTAACCTGACGGGGATCTAAGTCATTCGCCGCACAAGCGCGATCGCGACTGTAGCGACTAATTGTCCAGATTTGAGTCGCACCAGTCAGCGCCCGACGTTGGGAATTGGGTAATTCTTGCCAAACTTCCTTGCCATACGTCAAAACGGTGTAAGGAATACCCAATGGTTGACAAAGAAACTGAATCAGAGGTGCTAAGTTAATATGACCACAAAAGACATGCTTGGGACGTTTTTGCCACAAACAAAGTCCAAGCGCTGCGGCTAGCCTGAGACGCCCTAACATTGGCGGTTTGGTTTGCAGGTAACGAAATTTTAGACAGGGAACATCAAATGGATTGTCGCAATCTGGGCTATCCCGGAGTAAAAATATCTCAGCGCCTATCTCGGCTTCAGTTTGAGCCTGAATGGATATATAAGCTTGTAATATATTTTTGACGTAAGATTGAATCCCGCCTTCAATCGCAAAAATCTCTAGAAAAACAAATAAATGATGAGTTGGGGTATTCTTTAGACTCCTCAATTTTTTCTTTTCCCCCGACCTACTAATGCTGTATGTTTAAATTCTTCCTAACCCCAATATTACTCGAATAAGTTCTATTTGGCTGTTCCCTGTTCCCTGATAATATAACACCTGCCATTGCCTTAGATAGAGAAATAACTAAGACAGCGACAGGTGTTAAGTTCAAAGACTTTGAACGTTTAGAACAAACCCAAAGTAAACGATTTGTCAATCGGGAATGTTGCACCAATACCCATCCACAGCGTAACCAGGGTACCAATCATAAAGACAGTGGTTGCGACTGGGCGGCGGAAGGGGTTTTGGAACTTGTTGACGTTTTCGATAAAGGGAACCAGGATTAGACCAAGTGGAATCGCTCCCGTTAACGCAATCCCCAAGAGTTTATTAGGAACAACGCGCAGAATTTGGAATGAAGGATAGAGATACCATTCCGGTAGGATTTCTAGGGGAGTGGCAAACGGATCAGAGGGTTCGCCAATCATCGCTGGATCAAGGACAGCTAGAGCAACGCATAGAGCGATTGTCCCCATAATCACGATTGGGAAGGTGTAAAGCAGGTCATTGGGCCAAGCGGGTTCACCGTAGTAGTTGTGACCCATGCCTTGAGCCAATTTTTCGCGTAATTTGGGATCACTGAGATCCGGCTTTTTCAGAATTGACATGATTTTAAATGTCCTTAATCAACAAAGAGTAGCACGTCTTTGTCAGGAATCGCAGTTTAGAGGGGACCAGAGATACCCTGCTTGCGAATCATGATAAAGTGCAGCAGCATGAAGACGGCAATGAGCCAAGGAAGAACAAAGGTGTGTAGGCTGTAGAAGCGAGTCAAGGTAGATTGACCAACACTTTGACCGCCACGAATAAGTTCAACGATTAAGGAACCAACTACAGGAATCGCATCAGGAACACCGGAGACGATTTTGACCGCCCAGTAACCCACTTGATCCCAAGGTAGAGAGTATCCTGTCACGCCAAAGGAAACGGTAATGACTGCCAAAATTACGCCTGTTACCCAGGTCAATTCCCGTGGCTTTTTGAATCCGCCTGTCAGATAAACCCGGAAGACGTGCAAAATCATCATTAGCACCATCATACTGGCAGACCAGCGATGGACGGAACGGATCAGCCAACCGAAGTTGACATCCGTCATGATGTACTGTACAGACGAAAATGCCTCAGTGACCGTTGGTCTGTAGTAAAAGGTCATGGCAAATCCAGTAGCGAACTGGATAATAAAGCAAACCAGAGTAATTCCACCGAGACAGTAGAAGATATTAACGTGGGGAGGAACGTACTTTGATGTTACGTCTTCAGCTAATGCCTGAATTTCTAGACGCTCCTCAAACCAGTTAAAAGCTTTTGATTCAGTTACCTGCTTAGAAAACATGAAGCCAGAATTTTTAGAAGGATATTGCTGGAAAGCGCGTGAGCTAATCCTGGATAGGGTTAAGTCTATCAGGAAATGAGATAGCTCTGGGGCTAGCGTGTTGAATACCGCTGGGGCGGAATCTTTGTATCGGGAACACTGACCCGATTTGAAATTGCTCTATGAGAAATGTAACATAACTTGACAAGAGTCGTCCTTTGTCATTTGTTGAAAACTACTTGCACTCTGTCGGGGCGGGTTTAGGAATATCAGGGTGAAAACCAAACGTTAGCGGTAAAACCCGCCCCTACATCTCCCCCAGCTCCCCCAGCTCCCCCAGCTCCCCCAGCTCCCCCAGCTCCCCTGCTCCCCTGCTTCCCATCTGCGCCAACCGTAAGGAGGCGAAAACTGTACCCCTGGCACACTTATTTCTCAGACTTTGCCAAACTAGGTAAATGAGAGCATCAAAGCCTAGCGTTAATTTTTGTTGAGTTATGCCAAAACGATCATTCTGGGTTGGACTGATAATCCTTTGCCAAATTGTCCTGTTATGGGTGGGGTGGACTCCCTCAGCTTCAGCATCGACTCAAGAACAACAACTATTTTCCGAAGCGTGGCGGATTGTCTCGCAAGCGTATGTGGATGACTCCTTTAACGAGCAAAACTGGTGGCTGGTGCGCCAGAAAACTCTGAAGAAGGATTTAGAGAACCGTGATGCCACTTACAAGGCGATTGAGGGCATGTTAGCCACTCTGGATGATCCCTACACGCGACTGCTGAAACCGAGTCAATATCGCAGTCTCAAGGTGAATACATCCGGTGAACTGTCTGGTGTGGGGTTACAAATTGCCCTGGATGATGAAACCGGGCAATTAGCTGTTGTCGCGCCCATCGCTGGATCTCCCGCCGAGGAAGCCGGCATTCAACCGCGCGATCGCATTGTGGCAATTGATGGCGAAACCACAGCCGCTTTAACCCTTGATCAAGCCGCCGCCCGGATGCGTGGACCTGTTGGCACGAGTGTTACCCTATCCATTCAGAGTAAGGACGAGCAACCTAGGGTGATTGAACTGGTGCGCGATCGCATTGCCCTCAATCCAGTTTATGCCGCACTCGATTCTGAATCCAACAGCATCCCCATTGGCTACATTCGCTTAACCCAATTCAGTGCCAATGCGCCCACGGAAGTCGAAGCTGCGATTAACCAACTTGAACAAGAAGGAGCAAATGCTTACATTCTCGATCTGCGGAATAATCCCGGCGGTTTATTGCAGGCGGGTTTAGAAATTGCGCGTCTTTGGCTGGATCGTGGCACTATTGTCTATACCGTTAATCGCAATGGCATGATGGGCAGTTTTGATGCTTTTGGACAGGCAGTTACAGAAGCACCATTAGTCGTATTAGTCAACCAGGGAAGTGCCAGCGCCAGTGAAATTTTAGCGGGCGCACTTCAAGATAATGGTAGAGCGGAACTTGTCGGGGAACGAACCTTTGGGAAAGGGTTAATTCAGTCCTTATTTGACTTATCTGACGGATCAGGGTTAGCCGTAACTGTTGCTAAGTACGAAACTCCCAATCATCGAGATATCAACAAATTAGGGATTACGCCGGATTGGGAAGTGTCTCTTGATCCGGTTCCTGTGACTCGTGCGGGTACAGCCTCAGATCGCCAATATCAAGCCGCCGTGGAGTTATTATCGGGGGATTCTGTCCTCGCCGCTAAAGCCGCATAAGTTACATATGGGGGAGCGGGGGGAGCGGGGGGAGCAGGAGGAGCAGAGGGAGCTGGGGAAGCTGGGGGAGCCTGGAAGCCGATTCTGTAGGGGCGGGTTTTACCCATAACGTTTTGACACCAACCGATAACTGAACTAAACCCGCCCTTCCTCAGGATTCAGGGGACGCCAAAATTAATAGAGCTGATCCGAGCCGTCAAAACTTAGTCGGGGCGGGTTTAGTGACATCGGGGTGAGGGAGGAAACGATAATAGTGAAACCCGCCCCTACACCATCAAACTAGGTCAATTTGAGACAACCGTTGATAAGCCTGATCGATCGCGCCTTTTCCCCGCAGCGCCCCAGTATTTGCTCCAGGGCAAATATAACTCAAGGTGTCTGGTGTAAAGCGATCGAGGAGAAATTGGAGGCTGCGAAGTTGCCGTTGCCAGTGAAATGTTTTTGACACTCGTAATGGTACAGGTTCTCCCTCTGAGTTCGGTAGCAAATGGCGTCCAGAAAACAATACGCCCCCTTCCTGGTTGTAGTAAAGGCAAGCGGAACCCGGAGAATGACCCGGTGTCCATAAGGCCGTACAGCGATCGCCAATCGCCAATTCTCGCTGAAAGGGGGTAACTTGGGCGCTGGGTAGCAGGTAGGCTTCTTGTTCTTGAATCACCAGCTTACAGCCAAAGGCTTCCTGAATCTCCTGGGCTTTGCCAATACCGCCGCGATGGGTAATGAACAAACAGGATACACCGCCGTGATCCCGCAAAAATTGGTGGGTGACATCATTCCAAGCTGGACAATCAATCAATACCCCAGCCCCATTCTCTACAATGAAATAAGCTGTACCTCCTAAGGTGTCGCGATTGGGTGGAAATGCGAAAATGTGATTAAGGACTGGGCGTGGGGATTTGAACACAGTAGGTTATTGATTTGGCGATGAGCTGAGAAAAGAAACACACTGATCCGTTTGATACCAATCAGGTTACACAATTGGGGTGGGTCTGTAATGATCAGACACTTTGACTAATCTTAGTCAAGATTTTGCTTTTATCACGAATAGTTATCTGTACATCATGGAACTCTGGTTACTCCTAATTTTACTTGTTTTCATTGCCTACTTTATTGGCAGGTACTCGGTTACCAGGATGAACCGGATGCCGACACCCTCTCAAAACTCAGCGACTGGATCAACGGTTTCCCAGGCGGCTGAAAAGTTAGGACTGCGTCCAATAACCAAGCAGGAAGAAACGGAACTGCGAAATTGTTTTCCCTGGGGGGTTTACTATCTCCAAAATCTGGAGTATCGTCCCCAAGCGGTTTTATGTCGGGGTAAACTCCGCACGAATCCGGATGCGGCTTACAAAACAGTGCGGAAAAATGTTGAGGCAGAATTTGGCGATCGCTTTTTTGTGATTTTTCAGGAAAGCTTCAGTGGGAAACCTTTCTTTGCGCTGGTTCCCAACCCCTACACCCAGTCTAGAGACAAACGGTTGCAGGACGAGTTAACCCGACCCGGTTTAGCATTAGCTCTCTTGGTGATTACCTTGTTTACCACAACTGTGGTGGGTGCTACCCAAATTGCCGGACTTTCTCCCGAACAAGTGCAATCCAACCCAGAGGCGTTACTGAGAGGATTGCCTTATGCCTTAGCCCTGATGGCAATTTTAGGGATTCACGAACTCGGTCATTACCTCGTCGCGATGTATTACAAAATGCGGACGACTCTGCCCTACTTTATCCCTATACCCTTTTTCTTAGGTACCTTTGGCGCATTTATCCAGATGCGATCGCCTGTACCTAATCGCAAAGCCTTATTTGACGTAGGCATTGCCGGTCCGGTGGCGGGGTTACTGGTTGCCCTTCCCCTTCTGTTCTGGGGGTTAGCCCATTCTAGTCCGGTTCCGTTGACGGAAGAATCGGGATTGGTGAATATCCAATCCTTAGATCCGCGTTTTTCCCTATTGCTGTCTGTGATCAGCAAATGGGCATTAGGTAGTCAATTCATGCCAGATATGGCAATCAACCTGCATCCAGTCGCTGTGGCTGGGTATATTGGGTTAGTCGTTACGGCGTTTAATTTAATGCCCGTCGGTCAACTGGATGGTGGTCATGTTATCCACGCCATGTTTGGACAGAGAACTGGTGCAGCCATTGGTCAACTGAGTCGCTTATTGATGTTGGTTTTGGCATTCCTACAACCCGATTTACTCCTGTGGGCGATTATTTTAATCTTGCTACCCGTTGTCGATGAACCCGCGTTGAACGATGTTTCAGAATTGGATAACTGGCGAGATTTTGCCGGATTGCTGGCGCTGACTGTTTTGGTGAGTATTCTCTTACCCGTTCCGGGAACCCTGTCTCAATGGTTGAATTTTTAGGCGTCGCCAGTCCTTTAGTTTTCGATATAGCATGAAAGAAACGCAATCTTATTTCTTCGGCTCTCTAGAGCGTTCTCCGGGGACGCCTAATGTAGAGTAGCTGCAAATCCTAACCTGCTAAAATATCGGTTGTCCCCTTTGTATCCCCTATCTCCCTTGTCCCGAAGCGTTGCGATCGCCCAATGGTTAAACTAGATCAAACTACTGTGGGTTATTCGCTTGTCGTTGTTACCGCCTTCGGTAAACCCAAGGATAAAAAAAATGTCTCAAACTGAAACTTCCCGATTCCAAAAACCTGCCAACAACAGCACCCCCAAGGACTTACATCAGTCTTCTGAGGCTTCAGATGCTCAAGAAAGCCATCTATTGCTGGTGCAAGATGATGAAGGACGCCGAATCGTTCCCTTAGACGCGGAAGTCTATTCCCTTGGTCGATCGCCGAATTGCGATATCCGCTTGTTCTCCATGTTTGTCTCGAACCAACATGCGACGTTACGACGGATAGCACTTGATGACGGGTCTTACTGCTACAAAATTATGGATGGCAATCTCCAAGGTCAACCTAGCACCAATGGTATCTTGGTTAATGGTCGTAAAATTAGTGCTTACGAACTTAAAGATAGCGATCACGTTATGTTTAGCGGTAGTTCAGGCGTGAGTGCGAAATACTACCGACTGAAGCCCGAAGATAAAAGACTTAAGTCCGAAGACAAACAAAGCGGATCTCAAGACCCGTTTGATATTACTCTAATTGACCCCAGTGTGTTAGACGGCTAGACTCGAGTAGAATTTACTCCATCAAATTTTAGGAGGGCAAATTTCAGGAGGGGTTCGTCGTCATTAGTCATTGGTTAATTGGGAGTACGTGTGATAATAAATAAGACATGGAACAACAGACAATTCAGGTTATCGGTGGTGGATTAGCGGGTACGGAAGCCGCGTGGCAGATTGCCCAAGCGGGTGTGTCTGTGGTACTCCATGAGATGCGCCCAGTGCAGATGAGTCCCGCCCATCATACCGGAGAATTAGCAGAATTGGTCTGTAGTAATTCCTTTGGGGCGCTATCAAGCGATCGCGCGGCGGGGTTGTTGCATGAAGAGTTACGCCGTCTAGGTTCTATTGTTATCGCGAAAGCGGATAACCATGCAGTTCCGGCTGGGGGGGCGTTAGCGGTGGATCGGGGGGTATTTAGCCACGATTTGACCAAAACCCTGGCTAGTCATCCTCTGATTGAGTTACGGCGGGGAGAAGTGCCACAAATTCCCCCAGATGGGGTTGTGGTACTGACAACAGGTCCGTTGACGAGTCCAGCTTTAGCAACAGACTTGCAGCGCTTCACCGGAATGGACTATTTCAGTTTCTTTGATGCCGCGTCGCCGATTGTCGTCGGGGAGTCGATTAATCAAGATATTGCGTTTATGGCGTCCCGATATGACAAGGGAGAGGCAGCTTATCTGAATTGTCCCATGAATCGGGAGGAATATTTACGGTTTTGGCAGGAATTGTGTCAGGCGGAAAAAGCCGAATTAAAGGATTTTGAGCAAGAAACGGCAAAGTTCTTTGAAGGCTGTTTACCGATTGAAGAAATGGCGCGACGGGGGGAAGATACGATGCGTTATGGTCCCCTAAAGCCTGTGGGATTATTTGATAGCCGTCAGGGAGATTTTCGCGCCCCCGAAAATCAGAGTAAACGCCCTTATGCGGTGGTACAGTTACGCCAAGAAGATAAGGCGGGTCAGTTGTGGAACATGGTTGGGTTTCAGACAAACCTGCGTTGGGGCGAACAGAAGCGAGTCTTTCGGTTAATTCCAGGATTGGAAAATGCCGAGTTTGTGCGGATGGGAGTGATGCACCGGAATACGTTTATTAATTCGCCAGAGTTGCTGTATCCCACGCTACAGTTTAAAAATCGTCCAACCCTGTTAGCGGCGGGTCAATTGATGGGAACGGAAGGGTATACAGCCGCATCGGCTGGGGGGTGGTTAGCGGGGACAAATGCAGCGCGGTTGGTGTTGGGATTGGAACCGATTACGTTACCGCCAACGACGATGATGGGGGCATTATTTGAGTTTATTAGTTCCGCCTCACCGAAACACTTTCAACCCATGCCACCGAATTTTGGTATTTTACCACCGTTGGGAGTACGGATTAAAGGGAAAAAAGAGCGGTATGGGGCGTATCGCGATCGCGCTTTAGCTGATTTGCAGAGTTGGCGTCAGAAATGCCAAGTTTCGGCGGCTTGATTCAGACCAAATTACGCCAAATGCCAAGAAATATTACATCCGTAGGTATGACTTGGTGTTGACATCAAAATAATAATTCATTGACTGGGCAACTATCAGAACCACTATTTACACAAAACGCAAACGAGAAAAAAATACTTTTATCTTCTTCGACAGCCTTATAAATGGCATCAAACGTGTGGTAAATGTGACCAATTTTAGCCTGTTCTTGAAGCGGCTTTTCAGAAAAGCCTTCACGGGAAGTAATTATATTGAAAGTCATGTCTTGATTCTTGGCATACTCTAAAGTCAGCCAGGAAACAAGTCTTTGTTCGGATGGAGATAAGCCTTTATACCATGTTGCATAGAGTCGGAATAATTTTTCTTTTTTGTTGGACTGATCATCTTCATCCTCTTCATCCTCTTCATCATCATCTCCATCAATCCCTAAAAAATCTGTGATTTCATTTATCGTTTCCCCAGTGCGATTAATTTCCTCAATTCCATCATTTATGCTGTCTATAATATCGTCGATTTCCTCCAATGGAAGTGCTAAGACTGAACTTTGACTAAACGTCACTGAACAAATAAGACAAAAAGATATAAAGCTTAATAAATCGAATTTACTAAACATCATTTCTTGCTTCATGACAATCCCGAAAATAAAACAGGATAAAAATTTGCCAATTTTTAACGATATATATCCTCCTAGTCTAGTTTAATTTAAAAACACCCCTAGAACTTGGGTATAATTACTTAAGGATTAGGTGACTCGTGATTGTCAGCGGATAGATGCCTAATTAGGGTCTGCTGAATAAGTGTTGTGGTGAGGGGGAGCTGGGGAAGCTGAGGAAGCTGGGAGAGCTGGGGGAGCAAGGGTACATTTGTCCTGAGCAAGGTGATGCCATGCTTATGAAGGATGCTATTGACAAAAGAACCTTTTACTCTTCGGCATCCAGTCCCTCAATTAGTTCGCGATCGCAATATATAATGAGTTGTCCAGATATTATTGTTATCGGTAGTGGTATCGGCGGTCTAAGCTGCGCCGCTTTACTTTCCCGCTATGGCTTAGATGTCACGGTTTGTGAAAGCCACTCGATTCCCGGTGGGGCGGCACACAGTTTTACCCGCAACGGTTATACCTTTGATTCGGGTCCCTCACTATACTCTGGCTTATCCTATAGTCCTTCCCCGAACCCCTTACGCCAAGTTCTAGATGCGATTGGTGAGGAACTCCCCTGTCTGACTTACGATACCTGGGGATGCTGTTTACCAGAAGGAGATTTTGACACCTCGGTGGGGGCGTCACAATTTGCTGAGGTACTGGCACAGTTACGCGGGAATCAGGCGGTAGCGGAATGGCGTTCATTACAACAGGTAATGCAACCTTTGGGACAAGCTGCGATCGCAATTCCCCCAGCGGCGGTACGCTGGGATTTGGGGGTAGCATTGACGGTGGGGCGATTTGCGCCGTCAATGTGGCAACATGGGTTGAATGCCATGAAGCTGACGGGACCCTTTAGCCAGATTATGGATGATGTGGTGTTTGACCCCTTCTTACGCAACTGGTTAAATCTACTCTGTTTCCTGCTATCGGGACTCCCAGCGAATGGAACCAGCGCCGCAGAGATGGCGTTTATGTTTGCGGATTGGTATAAACCGGGTGTTGTCTTAGATTATCCCGTGGGGGGAAGTGGCGTACTTGTGGAAGCCTTGATACGGGGACTGAAAAAACACGGGGGTCAACTGAGGCTAAATGCTCATATCGAGCAAGTTTTGGTGGAGAATAATCGGGCGGTTGGTGTGCGATTACGCGGGGGTGAGGAAATCCGGGCGCGTCAGGGAGTGGTGTCCAATGCGTCGGTTTGGGATACGCTGAAACTGATATCCGACGATGCGCTTCCTAGAGAATTTCGCCAGTCTCGACAAGCTACACCGACTTGTGAGAGTTTCATGCATCTGCATTTGGGGATTGACGCCCAAGGATTACCTTCAGATTTAGCCTGTCACCATATTGTGGTCAATGATTGGGATAAAGGGGTGAGTGCGCCGCAAAATGTGGTGTTAATCTCAATTCCTTCGATTCTTGACCCCTCCCTCGCGCCACCCGGAAAACATGTAATTCATGTATATACACCGGGGAATGAACCTTACGAACTGTGGCAGGGACTTGATCGCCGTAGTGAAGACTATATACAGCAAAAGCAAGTGCGATCGCAAGTGATGTGGCAAGCCTTGGAAAGAATTATACCCGATGTGCGATCGCGGTGTGATTTAACCTTAGTAGGTACACCGTTAACCCATGAACGGTTTTTGCGACGGTATCGGGGTTCTTATGGACCAGCGATTCCAGCGGGGGTGGGTTTCTTTCCTGGAGTGGGTACACCTCTACCCGGATTATACTGCTGTGGTGATTCCACCTTTCCCGGAATTGGGTTACCCGCAGTGGCGGCGAGTGGGATGATTGCGGCGAATACTCTTGCACCGATACAGAAGCATTTAGATATGTTGAGGGAGATTGGCTGTATTAGATGATAGTTGATGGTTCATTCTTCATTCGGTTGATAACAATTAGTTAAATGTCTGGGATACAAGGGAAGTTCGGCAAAACCTGTCATAATCTGACTTTTCGCGTTATGTGGCGCAACGTTAGTTTTAAGTGTGTAGGGGCGGGTTTCACAACTATCTTTTTGGTTGCACCCAGATGTGACTAAACCCGCCCCTACTCAGGTCTCTAGACTTCCCGTGAAAAGTTAGGTCATAATCAGTGAATCAGCGATCGCGGATTACTGCTTTTCGATTTGTCGAATCGCCTCTTCTGGTGATGCATCTCCCTGAATCACAGACTTGATTCCCGGTAGATATTGATCCATCATCGCCACGTTGGTGTCAACCAAGCGCTTCATTTGAGGAAATGTGAGTGTTAACCCTTCAACGTCTATGCTGGTTTTGTAGGCAACTTCTCCTTCAGCAAAGTCTAACTCAAAATTGCCAATAACCATGCCATAATTAGCTCTAGCAATGAATTCTCCTAAGGTTCGACGCTTGGCTTTTGGTACTGTAACTGGGCAAATTGAGTAAAAGACGAATTGCTGTTCGTTTTCTCTGGCTCTAGCGTAGCAAGTCCATTGACCATTTTTTCCCTGGAATCCCATTTGTAATACAGGTTGTCCTTTGATTTGGTAAAAAGACCAATCATCCTGTTTGAAGAAATTGACCATTTCC
>CAKZMA010001586.1 GCA_937127375.1 uncultured Coleofasciculus sp.
CAAGGAGAGGGAAGCGGAATATATTTTTTTATTTGGAGAGGCTTTGAATTCTCCCGCTTATCGGTTAAAATTGACCGCAAGGCGGGGTGTTCACTCTCTAAGGCTAAGGCTTCGGTTACTTGGTCTAAATAGGCGACGGGTAAGTAGGGTTTATCGGTTAAATATACCCGCATTCCTAATAAGTCTTGTAAGACTAAGGCGGTTAATAGTCCCCGCATCCAGAGTTCGGTGGCTTTAATTGATTCACCACTCTTATACGCCGAGGCTTCTAGGGTAACTAGGATAAAGTTGCTGGGTAGTTTGGCTGGATTATCAGTGTCATCGTCGGTGTCTAAATCCAGATCATCGCTATCCTCATCATCAAATATACCAAAACTAATAATCCGATCGCCTGCATTCCGTTTCCCTTTTTTTTCTATCTGTTGTGTCTGGCGTGTGGCTTCTTCACTTAATACCTCTACTGTTGTGTCTAACCAGTCTTTTCCTTGTCCTGTATCGGTTAAGTTGTGTTCAGTTAACCAGACTTTAGGAATACTCGGTGTTCCCTTACCATACTGCCGAATTTTAACCGTGGTTCCCTGTTGCAGAATTTGCAGTCTATCTCGCAGTACGTCTAATAGTTCTGGGGTTAATAAGGGATTCGGGAGAATGAAAAAATACAGCCGTTCTGATTTACTAGACTCCGCCCCTGGCGCATACCCTAATCCAGCGAGTTTCCTAACTGTCCATTCCAAATAACATTGGGGACACCAGAGTCGAGAGGTGACATTACGTTTGGGCGTTAATCGATTGGAAAATTCTTTGAGAGAATCCTCTAAAATATCTTTTTTAATCGTCGCGGCTTTCATCCCTTTGGGAATCACTCGATTACACAGGCTACAGATGGCTTTGGGTGAACCTGTCTTTTTCTTGGCGGTGACGAGGGGTAAGGGATCATCAATTAACTTGTCTGAGTCTATAGACCATGATAGAATTAAAGATTGGTGAATAAAGTTAAATGTATCCTCCTGTAATGCCAATTCATCTTCGACATAATTTAACCGCTTGGTGGGACTATCTAGGGCAATAATCGGAGGGGATAATTGTTGGTGCAATGTATCCAGAATTGTCTCCACGGGCGTCACTAAAGCTGAATCTCCATTCAGGTTAAATTGTGCCAAGTAATGATATGCCATAATCTGGCTAAATTCCGGTGTTCCCGCCCGATTGAAACTAGAGGCAGATTCGGTTAAACTGGTTTGTAAAGAGGGAGACAGTTGTAACTGCTGACTCAGCCAGGAAATCACCTTTACCCAACTCTCATCCGGGGATAAATAAACATCCCGCAATAGGTTCAAAACACCGCCCAAATAACGGTTCACCGCTGCCCATTTTTCAGCAAAATTCGGGTCGCGATCGCGCGTTGGTTCAATGTGAAAGAGTTCCTGAAATTTCTCCTGATCCCCAAAGGCGTCTTTAAAGTAGGAATCAAACCGTTTTTGCAGGATTTCCTGAAACCAACCGGGTTTAACTTTCCCCTGAGAATTAGATTTAAGAAACTCTAACACCTGGGCGGCTGTCCAAAAGGTAAAAACATAGTTCTCAAATCGCTGAGTTTTGCGATTATACTCCGGTTGATTTCCTGGTTTTTCGCCTAACTCTTGCAAGGAATGGTTAAAGGATTGAACCACAGAATTGAGCAACTCATCTCGATTAAAGTCCTGAAGTTCACCCTGACTCAAATACAGCGTCCCATTGGCAAAAAATAAGAGCGGATAGAGATTATACTGAGTTTGTAATGTCTGTGCGATCGCCTGATGGTAAAGATTTGTTGTCAAGCCGCGATAATCAGTAATTTTGTGGTAATAAAACTGGAGATGTTTTAACCGCCGCGCCAAGTCTTTCAAACGATTCTTTAACCCCCTCGTTCCTTCCTCCAGACTCTGAACCGATGCCATGGTATCCGCCAACCGGACTAATTCATACAGTCGCTCATAATCAATCTCCCCCCGACAATGTTTCCTATCGCCATGAGTAGAGTCACTCAAATGTACCATAGCTTCGCGATATTCATAACCATTCAAATCATCCGCACCCAACCAATCGGTTAACCCCACCCGATTAGCAATTGCCAGCATTTGTGCGGGTTGAATCGAGGTATCAGCACGACTCACTTCCCGTGCTATCTGCTCATCTTTATGCAAATCATGTAAACTAAATAGCGCACAAACCCGACGAAACTGGGAAGCGGTGACGGGTTGTGAGAGGAGATGATGGTGATGCAGATAGGTAAGGAGTCGGGATAACGCACTCAACCCGACTAAAACATGGGTTAGCTGCGTGGTGATGAGATAAGGTTCCCCAGTGCGCTGATTGATGAATGGCGTACCATCGGGTTTGGTTCCCCCTTTGGCGAGAGTGCGATGGAATTGCAACCCGGTTCGCAGTTTCGGCGCAATGGCGGGAACGAAGTCTTGGAGAATCGAGGAGAAGTCTGTCATCGGTTCAGATTCAGCAGTAATAGTCTACTCTTATGATTAAATCAATGGGGCTGTAGTGGATTTGACTACAGAACCCAAATCCGATGACAGTATCCTCTTTTGAGGAGGCGATTAAAATCGCTGCTACACAAACAAAGTCCGCCTGCGCGGACTGGTTTATAGTCTAAAACGTTGTCTAATGTATTTGGAACCGAACTTGCCTCGACTGATTCAGTCTCGTTAAGTTTCAATCTCCTTTGGAGATCTAATGT
>CAKZMA010001587.1 GCA_937127375.1 uncultured Coleofasciculus sp.
TTCACCAGAAGGTTGGCTAAATCCGCTTGGGTTAATTGAGCCGGATGCGTATTGCTGTGGGCAGTTTTCTGGGGAGAAGGAGTATCCGTTTCCACCCACAGATAAAACGCGCCAGTTTGGATGAATGCGTCAGAGGTTTGGGGAATCCAGGTGCCATGGAGAATTTTCATGACGAGATGCTGACTAGGTTAGGTTGAAGCGTAACGGTTGAGGGAATGATACCAAATTGGGAGGCGTATTATCAATCAACAGTATTCAGGATAACGGCACTGATAATAAGTATGAAGAAATTGCCTAAACCTTTAATATACCGTAGGGTGGGTTTCGACTTCGCTCAACCCACCAGCCTTATTCGCTCAACCCACCAGCTTTAAGTCGAATGTCGTTGACTTAAGCGAGTGTCGTACTAGGCACGAAGCGTGCCAGAAGTGAAGACAGCGCTGACTACAAACTCTAAAGTCAGTGCTACTAACCTTAAGGAATTAAAGTGAACGGTAGAGAGTGTCATTTGTTCTTTGTAAGGGTTTGAGGTCTATTGACAAAACTAAAGACAGTCCGATTAGTGAGTAGCGAGCAAGATGCAAAGCCTGCGGCATGGCTTCGCTAAACGCACTACCATGATTTCGCTATTCTTGATATTATTCACAGAGAGGCTCCTAGAGAGTGGCTCTGTAGACTCCCCCTAGAAGTCGAATTAATGGGAAATCAATTTTAAATTGTTTGTTGTCTTCAATATATTCAGTTAATGAAATGGATTAGTGGGATCACCCTCTTCTTAAGTATCTGGGGGTGGGGATGTGAAATGACTCAAGCGGCTGAACCCAGACTGGGCAGTCCGTTTAAACAGTGGTGTCTATGGCGTGAGAGCTTGTCAGATGAGGCTCAAAAAACAGTGGAGGTGCTGTTGGAAAAAGCAGGTACAAGTGATTGTGAACAAGCCTCAGTTAATCTGTCAAGTCGCACTGAGCTTAACCTCTACGGTAACCAAATAAAGGATGTAACTCCTCTCTCTGGACTTACCAATCTGACTGAGCTTAATCTCGGCGAAAACCAAATAAAAAATGTTAATCCTATTTCTGGACTTACCAATCTGAATAGCCTTTCCCTAAGCGAAAATCAAATAAAAGATATAAGTCCTCTCTCTGAACTTACCAATCTGAATAGCCTTTTCCTTGAAAATAATCCCATAGCACAGCAAACTTGCCCAGTCAGTCCTCCAAGTGTTTGCGATTACTGTTTGTGTTCAAGTTTATCGGGTAAATATTTAATAATCTGTTTGTCTGTCTTCACTCGTCGTAGAATCAAGGGTTGAACTAACTGCTTTAACACCGTCGATTGTCGGCGGTTATTGTCTTTTTGAATCGGAAGTTCAAAGGCTTTACGAAAGTGGGCTTGTTTGCCTAAATAGCCCGGATTGAGAAAGTTGAAGATTGACCAAAGGTCTAACTAACCGCGCTATCATATATAATCCGGTATAACCCGGGCAAAACGCAGTGATCATGAGCGGTTTCATAAACCCGCATTTTGGCATCCAGTTCATCGAATTTCATTGGTATTTCAATAGGAATCTGTCAAGACGTGCCACGGCAATGGTAGGGGCGGATTTAGGAACAATTGTATTGTAGGGGCGGGTTTAGCCACTCAAACTACTTGTCACCGATAAATGAACAACAAAACCCGCCCTATCTCACCGATAACTGCTCAACAAAACCCGCCCTGATTCATCAGCCTTCTGATTACGGTTTAATTAAATTCCGCTCAAATTTGCGATAACGGGCAATCCGTTTCGCTCGATCCAATGGTGGATATAAAATTAACGTAGCTAAAGGAAAACCTGTGCCTAAAATTGCCCCCAAAACCATCCCATTAACTACCCCTAACTTTAAAGCCATTCCTAAACTAATTCCCAAGGCGGCGGATAAGACAGAAACCCCAAACGCCAATCCTTGACTAAACCCCCGTTGCACACAACTTTGAGCCACACCTTCCCCTTCAAACGCCGCCATAAATACCACCGCATCCACCGCCGCAAATGCCGCAATTGCCATATCCGTCGCCCGGAATTGAGCGCCAAATCGTGCCACAAAGATTGCTGCGACACCCGCAAAAAAAACAGCGGCTACGGTATCTAGGGCTTTCACCTTAACCCCAAACCGCGATCGCACCTTTGCCATCCCCTGACTAATCCACCCCGACGTAATCGCCGCCACGAGTCCCAATCCCGCCACTAACATCGAAATGAAAACTGCGATCGCAACACCGACTGTGCCACTATGACGTACAATACTATCCCATGCCATTGTTTCCACCCAGGTGGCGGCGGTGGCAAAGAAAATCAATAATCCTACCGAAAAATAGGGCAATTTCTTCGCTGGAATCGGCACTGGGGCTGTCTTCACGTTTAGGGTTAAGCTTTGGGTTTCTGGATGGGAATTGCTATGAATTAATATCTCCCGTTCATACAACTTATTCGCCATCAGCTTGCGCGTATCCACGGTAATTTTGCACAGCACTTGATTGCTGACAAAATGAGTTTGTTCAAAGTAAATCCATTCATGAAAATCAGGCGTGTGGGGCGGATCACTCAAATGAGGAGCGATTTGCCAACGGCTTTCTAATACCGTATCGGGAACAGAGTTCGTCAAAATGACCTTTTTGGTTATCTTTTCCCCTAATTTCTTCGCCGTAACTTCCAAACACGGGACATTGAGATTTACCTCCGGCACTCGCATCACATAAATCGGGTTCAGCGCCTCTAAAGCGGTTTCCGCATCCAGAAAACGGTCTTTGGGTTTCAGTTCAACCATCCTTTGCAGCCACTCAATCCACCGCAAACTCAACCGAGGAACCCGATGTTTAAAATTAATCCGATAGTCTTCATCAATTAACTGACTAATATCAGTTGAAGCAATACCTGTCAGCAAACAAATCAGCGTTGCGCCTAAGCCATACAGATCAGAGGCTTCACTCACTTGTTGATTAAACAGCAATTCCGGAGCGATGAACCCAATCGTCCCCTTCGCCACACTACTCATGGCAATTTCACTCCCGCCGATATGCGCCAAGCCAAAATCAACCAGATATACATTCAACTCATCATCGACTAGGATATTTTCCGGTTTAATATCCCGATGACTAATTGGCGGAATGCGATTTTGTAAATAAATGAGAATATTGAGTAATGAAACAGCAATTTGCTTAATCTCATCGGGATCAAAACTACGCCGCACTGCTAAAGACGCGGCTTTTTTATAATCCTGGACTAAACAAAACCCCGTTTCAGTTTGAAACGAATCCAAATAACGGGGAATTCCTGGATGATTCAATCCACGTAACACTTGAATTTCCCGTTCGATGGCGTCATAATCTGACCAATGTGCCTCACTTTGGGCAAACTGAAACTGTTTAATCACAACAGGTTCTTTCAGCGTTCCCTCTGACGTCAGGGGCGGAATTGGCACCGCTAGGTAGGTGACTCTCCCACCGGCGCGATTATGACCTAATTCTCGAACAACCCTGAAACCGTGGCTGGATAAGTCTGGAAAATTACTCATGAGGTAAGTCAAACGTCAAACGTTAGCTAGAGACGTGCCATGGCACATCTGTAAAATTCAGATCTCCCTCTTCCCTTATAGATCCCCTTTCCCTTTCTCTTCAAAAGGTGAAAGCTAGAGAAGGGTTCGTTTTTGCTTAATCGGGAAGCCAGAGGAGGCTTCGCTTTTTGACACAGGGAAACCAGATATTGCTTATGCTTTTTATTCTCCGGGGACTAGGGGGGATCAGTCTTATCCAAGCAGTATTGACACCACTGTTGGTTATCGGCACGAATAAGATGTACGGTGTCTAGATGCTTACCTGGTATTGTATCGCGTCGTTATGGGAGCAGAGGGAGCAATGTAGAGACGTGCCATGGCACGTCTGGGAGCTGGGAGAGCAATGGTACATTTTTCCTGACTTCTCCAATAACCAACGCTACAGTGAAAAGAATATCGGCGAGTTTGATAGTACATCCTGCCATGACTTATACGACTTCTGCTCAGACGTGGGATTTTAACGTTCCTACACCCTATCCCAGTCAAGATACAGACTTACTCAAGCAACTGCCTTTTGTACCAGGGTTAAAAGAATTGTTAATGTTGCGTCAGGTTCACGCTCTTGAACATGCAACGGTTTGGGTTCTGGCTGATTTAGCCAATGCCAACTATACGTCACGCCCTAGTCGCAGTCGTGCGGGTACAGCTACCACCGTGCATGAGATGGATAATGATACTTTAGGTGGTTTATCTACTGAACAAGGATTTTACCTCTATGGTGAGGTGAATGTATCGGACTTGAGACGTGCGGTTCCTCTGGCGTTGAATCGTCTCACCCAAGGGGAATGGAATTTAGCGGTACATCCTCGTTGCGGTACGAATCTCTCCGTTGGCATGATGTTAACGGCTGGATTAGCCCTAGGTGCCCATCTTCTCCTACCCCGTGGTCCGATTGAGCAACTGATTGGTTTAGGTATAGCCACCGCTACAGCCACCCAACTTACCCCTGACATTGGTATCCTGGCTCAACGCTACCTCACCACGGCGATTCCTTTTAATCTGGCTGTTGAGGATATTAGCGATACCTCCGATATCTGGGGACGACCTGCTTATTTCGTACAGGTGCGATGGCGGGATTAGGCTCAAAAGGGTAGAAGGTAGGAAGGTTAACACTAAGTCGGGGCGGGTTTAGTCAAATCTGGGTGAGATCAGAAAGGATAGTAGTGAAACCCGCCCCTACACACTCAACACTCCCCCAGTACCCCCGCCCCCCAGCATCTGCCCTATCTCTCTCTATCTCTGGAAACAAGGCGTTTCTCAACTCATCTTTGTAATAAAACTTAAAATAAAGAGTAAGCAGACACCCCTCATCCAGTAGTACGCTGTAAAACTAGATTCGTAAGGGAAAAATTGATATGGCAGAAGTAACACGCGGCGCAAAAGTTCGGATTAAGCGCAAAGAATCCTATTGGTATAACGATGTCGGAACTGTGGCAACCGTAGACAAGAGCGGCATTATCTATCCTGTCATCGTCCGTTTCGATAAAGTCAACTATGCCGGCATCAATACCAATAACTTTGCTGAAAACGAACTGGTAGTCGTGGCACCAGGGAAGAAGAAGAAGAAGTAACGGAACGGAATCACCCGAAGCCGTGCCTGAATTGCCGGAAGTGGAAACAATTCGTCTGGGTCTAAAGCAAATTACGCTGACCCAGGCTATTCAGGGTGGGGATGTGTTGCTCTCGCGCACCATCGCCTACCCTGTTTCTGTGGCGGCATTTTGGCAGGGTGTGAAGCAGACGAAAATTACCAATTGGCACCGACGGGGCAAATATCTGCTGGCTAAACTTAGCCACTCTGAAAATGGGGATGCTGGTTGGTTAGGAGTGCATCTGCGGATGAGTGGACAACTCCTATGGATTCAGCAAACGGAACCCTTACAGAAGCATACGCGAGTGCGGTTGTTTTTTCCTCAAGGACAGGAATTGCGCTTTGTGGATCAACGCACCTTTGGTCGGATGTGGTGGGTGCCGCCGGGGGAAGCGTGCGATCGCATTATCACGGGATTGCAAAATTTAGGACCTGAACCTTTCTCAGAAGCTTTCTCTCCAGAGTATTTGACTCAGAAGCTGAAAACATCTCAGCGTTCGATCAAAACCGCCCTCCTTGACCAATCTCTGGTTGCAGGTGTGGGGAATATCTACGCTGATGAAGCCTTATTCGTGAGTGGGATTCATCCTCAAACGGTTTGCGCCCGATTAAGTGTAGATCAAATTGAACGTCTACACCAAGGGATTATTCAAGTGTTAAAAGCAGGGATTGAGGCGGGTGGCACAACCTTCAGCAGCTTCCTCAATGTCCAGGGCGTCAATGGCAATTACAGTGGAGTCGCTTGGGTCTATGGTCGCACAGGACAGCCTTGTCGCGTCTGTGAGACCCCGATTGAGCGGATTAAGTTGTCCGGGCGTTCGTCTCATTTTTGCCCACACTGCCAGTCACCAACGACCAAGTAAGATTTCAGTTCCGGTGTGTAAGAATTGAAGGATTAAGGTATTGCTAAGGTTGTGAGACGAGGATTCAAGCTATACCAATAAAACTAACAATTTAGCACATTAAGTACGGGACTAGCCAAGACCCCTATGATACTGCTGGCGAATTTAACATTTAATAGGATGCAAATATCGGAACGCCAAATGCACCGAGTTCGATGGCTGCTGACCATTGGTTGGTTGTTGCTAATTCTTTCGTTGTTCTATGACCCTTTCTCTCCTGAATTAACCACTCCTGACAATACAATTAGTCCTTTAATAATTGACCCTACTATTTGTGTAAATGTTCAGGGAACTTGTATAGAAGAGAGTCCTTATGCCTTGGGAGCGCCTATTTTTTGGGGCATAATTGTCCCCGCCGCTATTTTCATTTTGTTGGTATTTGGACATGAATTATGGCGTCGGATATGTCCATTGTCATTCCTGTCCCAAATTCCTCGCGCTTTGGGATGGCAACGGAAACAACGACGAGTTCATCCTCGAACGGGGAAAGTACGCTATCAGGGAGTAAAAGTAACTCAAAATTCCTGGTTAGGTCGGAATCATTTGCATCTCCAATTTGGACTGTTTTATCTAGGATTATGTAGCAGAATTTTGTTTGTAAATTCCGATCGCACAGCCTTGGCAATTTTTTTATTAACAACCATTGTCGGGGCAATTGTAGTGGGCTACCTCTATGAGGGTAAATCCTGGTGTCAGTATTTCTGTCCCATGGCTCCGGTGCAAAAAATTTATGCTGAACCTAGAGGATTGTTGACGAGAACAGCTCATGAGGAAGATCGCCAAAAGATTACGCAATCGATGTGTCGCACCCTAAACAAAAAAGGCGAAGAACAGAGTGCTTGTGTGGCTTGTCAGAGTCCCTGTATTGATATTGATGCGGAGCGTTCCTACTGGGAAACGATTATGCAACCGCAACAGCAGTGGCTCTACTACGGTTATGTCGGATTGGTCTTGGGTTACTTCATTTATTATTATCTTTATGCCGGGAATTGGGACTACTATTTCTCTGGCGTTTGGGCGCATCAAGAAAATCAGCTAGCTACATTAATGAGTCCAGGATTTTATCTGGCAAATCAGGCAATTCCCCTGCCTAAGTTAGTCGCTGTTCCGCTGACATTAGCCGCATTTGCATTTGCCGGATCTAGCATAGGAAGTAGTATAGAAAAACGCTATAATGCGGTTCAGCGACGCCAGCAGCAACCCCTAAGTCAAGAAC
>CAKZMA010001588.1 GCA_937127375.1 uncultured Coleofasciculus sp.
TCGCGATCGCGAAGTTCTTTTTCCCCCTCTGAGGTTAAAATCTGAGTACACACCTTTAGCACAGATTCCGGTGCGCCTTTGACGGCAAAGCGATAATCACCATTGCTTTTGTGCAGCGTCGCCATCATTTTAGTGTCGGGATCAAATGCCTCTTCCCGCACTTCGGGCATATCTTCTAATAAGGCGTCACGCTGGAGATCAGCTTTTGCTCCCGCAATCAGCAGCGCTACTTCCATCGGATCACCGACAACTCTACTTTCATTAGAGTCCTCCGGTTGTAATGCTGCATTATTACATAAGACGCCAACTTCTAAGGCGGGGCGGAGACTATCATGCTCTAAGGGGTTCAGGGTTTCATCATCTTGGCTGAACTCTCCTTCGGGTTCTAATCCCTCCCCACTAATTTCAATGTCACCGGAGTCGAGGACAACATGACTCACTGTCATCCGGTTTTCGGTTAACGTTCCGGTTTTATCAGTACAAATAACGCTAGTCGCCCCTAGGGTTTCCACCGCCGCCAGTTTATTAATTAAGGCATTCCGCTTTGCCATGCGCCACATCCCCCGCGCTAGGGCAATAGTCGCCACAATCGGTAGTCCTTCGGGAATTGCGGCGACAGCGAGGGCGACAGCCGTTTCCACCATCAGGCGAATATCCTTGCCTACAATAATGCCGGAAATGGCAATTAGGGCGACAATAATCAGGGTTACCCAAATCAAACGGCGTCCCAGTTGATTCAGCCGTTTTTCCAGGGGAGTACGTTCCTCGGTTTTGGCTTCTTGGGCTAATTCAGAAATGTGACCCAATTCGGTCTGCATTCCTGTGGCTACAACCACCCCTTCCCCGGAACCACGAGTTAGGGCGGTTCCTTTGAACAGCATATTGGTGCGATCGGCAAGTTCCACCTCCCCTTCGATGGGTTCTGTGGTTTTAGTCACAGGAACCGATTCCCCCGTCAGGGAAGACTCATTCACCTGCATTTTAGAGGTTTCCGTCAACCGCAGATCCGCCGGAATCATATCTCCGCTTTCCAGGAGTACCATGTCTCCAGGTACTAAGTTTTCCGCGTCAATCTCCTGCATCTGTCCTTGGCGACGCACTTTGGCTTTAGAACTACTCAGGTTTTGCAAGGCTTCCATGGAACGCACAGCTTGATATTCCATGAAAAAGCCAATAGCGGCGTTAATTAAGATAGCAAAAACAATGGCAACTCCCTCAATCCACTGAGCAAAGGCAAAGGATAGAATGGCGGCAATGGCGAGAATCCCAATGACTAAACTTTTGAACTGTTCGATCAGGATTTGTAAGGGACCTCGACGTTGGGCTTCTTGCAGACGGTTCGCGCCATACTGTTCCCGTCGCTGTTGCACCTCGGCGTCAGAGAGTCCGTCATCCTCAGAAACATCTAGTTTCTTAAATAAATCGGCTGATGAAATTGTCCACGGTTGGTTGGGAAGATCCGCCATGATTGCTTTGATTGTGGTTAACCTAACTGAGATCGGGTAACGAATTTGGGGATTGTGCCAAGGGGGGTTAGAGGTCAGCGCGATCGCACCACAGGATTACCATATTATGGTTATATACTAGAGAGTTAGGCTAAAGAATCCTCCTTTTGAAGGAAGATTCAGCTCATTCGGGAGAACAAACGGCTCTAGCGTGGTAGAGCGTAAGCGTTACCCAATCGGCTAACGATGGCATTGAGTTTCGTTTCTCAACCCTTTAATCAGTCGCCCATTAATATTCTGCCTCCACCATGGGGTTAAATTGAATAAGGGCGGATTTTATTGTTCAGTTATCGGTAGGGAGGGCGGGTTTTGTTGTTCATTAATCGGTGACTAGCTGAATTGATTCCCTAAACCCGCCCCTACAGAGTTTTGGCTTTTTGTAACCGCTAATTCTCGTTACACCAACCGATGATCTAGAATAGTCGGCAAGAACTTTAGGCAAAATCTTGTAACCGTTTTTCTACATGCCGACGTAATGCCGACGTAACCCCAAATAGTGGCGATAATCATCCGCCCACTTAATAAAAAGTGCTGCATCTGAGAAGGGTCAAGCAGCTAGAGAATTAATTGGACTTTGGTGTTTAACGACTGGAAACGAAACTGAGTCGGTTTTAACCGACTTGAGCTTTTAGCCAAGAACTTGAGTTCTTGGCGGATAATGGAGGCTTACTCACACTTGAGTCGTAACGGATGGCAATATAGGATAGCAGTTGGATTGAACAGGACTATAATTAGGAGCTTGGCTTTCCTGCGTAACCCATACCCGGTATGGACGAGGGATTTAGCCACGAATGAAGATGACTCAACAATACGATGTATATGGTCTCGGTAATGCCCTACTGGACATTGAATTAGAAGTTTCCCCAGAGTTACTCCAGGAACTGAACATTGATAAAGGGGTGATGACTTTAATTGAAGAAGATCACCAGTATCAGATCCTGAAACGCTTAGAGGGTCAGTCAATGAAGCGCGGCGGTGGGGGATCGGCGGCAAATACAATGATTGCCCTGAGCCAGTTTGGGGGTAAAGCCTTCTATTCGTGTAAAGTCGCCAATGATGAAGACGGACAGGTTTACCTGGGGGATTTGCTCCGCTTTAAGGTTGACACAAACCTGCAATACCATGCCCCCGAAGCTGGAATTACGGGTAAATGCTTGGTGTTTGTCACGCCAGATGCCGATCGCACGATGAATACGTTCCTGGGAATTTCCGCGAGCTTCTCAGAAGCAGAATTAGTCCCTGACGCGATCGCCCAGTCCAAATATACCTATATTGAAGGGTATTTGGTCACGGGTGCTGCTAGCAAAGCGGCGGCGATTCAAGCCAGAGATCTTGCCAAAGCAGCGGGTCAAAAAATCGCCCTATCTCTGTCTGATCTCAATATGGTGAAGTTCTTTAAAGATGGATTGCTCGAAATCATCGGTTCAGGGGTGGATTTCCTCTTTGCCAATGAAAGCGAAGCCCTAAAAATGGCAGACACCGAGGATCTCACGGTTGCTGTTGATTACTTGAAAGGGTTAGCTAAAGGGTTTGCGATTACCCGTGGACCGAAAGGATCGGTAATCTTTGATGGACAAGAGATAATTGAGATTGATGCATTACCTGTTAAAGCAGTTGACACTGTTGGCGCCGGAGATATGTATGCTGGTGCGGTTCTTTACGGATTGACTCATGGGATGAGTTATGCTCAAGCTGGAGAGTTAGGCTCTAAAGCGGCGGCAAAGTTGGTGACGAGTTTCGGTCCTCGCATGGACACCCAAGAGACTCGTTCTTTATTAGAGAAGAGCGGGGGGAGATGAGGGAGATAGGGGAGATAGGGGAGATGGGGAAGCAAATGACATAAGACCAATGACGCTTAAAATCCCAATCATCCTATTTTGTTTTGATGAGAGAACTAAATTCTCTGTGTAATCAGTGTCAATAAGCTCTCACCTCCCCACCTCTATCTCCCCAAGAAATCCGTGAAATCAGTGTTTTGACGAATGACCAATGACGCTTAAAATCCCAATCATCCTATTTTGTTTTGATGAGAGAACTAAATTCTCTGTGTAATCAGTGTCAATAAGCTCTCACCTCCCCACCCCTATCTCCCCAAGAAATCCGTGAAATCAGTGTTTTGACAAATTACTAAATTAGGAGAACTCTGATGGTTCAATCAAATACCAACCCGTTCAATGAACAAGAGCAATCAGCGGCATCCATATCGGCTGATCAAGGAGGGAACTATTCCTATTGCTCACTCCCTGAAGTTGCGTCGCGTGACTTGTCAGGGATTGTCAATCGGAATCGTGCCAATCTAATCCAATTCCTGGACAAGAAATGGGTGAACGGCACAATCTTACATTACTATTTCTTCGATCAGCCAACAGAGTGGGCAACGACTGA
>CAKZMA010001589.1 GCA_937127375.1 uncultured Coleofasciculus sp.
ATAAAGGCTTGCGGTAACTCCTGACGCTTCTTTTTCGGCGCAAATCCTTGAGCAGCAGGACGCTTATTTGATAAAAAATTAAACCAAGACATAGATGACCCTTTTGTGGAATAGTGCAGGTAAAATTACAGATTAAGCCAAGCGGCAAAATCTATCAGATGCGATGAGTTGCTAAGGGGTTAACCCCATTCAAATTGGCAGGCAAATTCGACTCTAGCCAAGCCCACAATTATGACGATGAATTAAGGAAACACTGGATAAGCACGCTGAAACCCAAACGCTGCTGCCAGTCAATGGAAACAAGTCGTCCAGCAAATTCTGTTACTGAATAGAGCAGCAATTGCCAGCAGCAAACTCGGACAGAAAACCTATTAAGTTGAAGGGGAAATCACCTGAATAAATCTAGCTTGTTCACTATCCTATACCAAAATAATAAACTTTGTCTTGAGTTTTTTATTAAGTTTTCATAAAGCAGGGAACTTTTTCCTGATTATCAGCAATAGGTGATAAATGTTACATCTTTTAACTTAACCCACCCTAGGGAAGCGGTCATGGATTAATCCGGTCTTAGCACCATTGTAGAGACGCGCCATGGCGCGTCTGGGCGGGTTTAGTTACATCTGGGTGCAACCGAAAATATAGTCGTGAAACCCGCCCCTACACAATTCACACATCAGCCTGTTCTCCGTAAAATTACGGAAATGGTAAACTCCCCATTTCAGCTTATGTCGTAGAACCCCGTAAGTCTCCGCTTAAAGATTTAATAAAGTTATTAAAAAATGATTGATTTTCCTTAACATTTCCGTTTACCCTACAAATAGGCATCTACTACAAACATCATGCAGGTTGGAAACGAACTCACAGAACAACCCGACTGGATATGCCCAGACATCAGTCCCCACTGGCAACTCAGCCAACAGGCGTCATCCCAACAGTATACTCTGCGATCGCGCCACGATAATCGTCAGTTTCCTCTATCTCCAGCCGAGGTTTACGCCCTCAGTCATTTCACCGGAAATTTCACGGTTACTCAGATTCAAAAACAATGTCAGAAAAAATATAGTTCAGCAATTTCCCCGAATTTTATCCTGGATTTATTGCAAAAACTGATTACAATTGGCATTCTCAGATCAGAGGAATCCATTCCACCTAACCCACCCGTTGCAGCCGACAGAGGGCAAAACATAAACAATGGCAGAGAAATTCCCAATTCAACCCATTCTCAGCCACCGCTAGATAATCAGATAGTAGACACCGACAGCACAGAACACCAGCCAAATTCTCACCCCGCCAATTCCGGCAAACTTCAACTCAAATCCTGCGTTCAATGGATTCCCCACTCCGATGGCTATTGGATACTACGCAATCCCGAAGATGTCACGTTTCTCCAAGTTGATCCTCAGAGTAAAGCCGCCATCAACCAACTGGGAAAACATCCCCCCGCCGATATCGCCAAAAACAATAACCTAACCCTTGAACAACTCCGCTATCTCCTACAACTCCTCACCGCCACCGGAATGTTAGTAGGAACCCAACCCGCCAAACCCCCCAAACGAAAATTCACCCCGCTACAACTCCTCTTTTTCAAAGTTCCCCTCTTGAATCCCGACGCTTGGTTAACTCGACATATCACTAAACTGCACTGGATTTGGACTCGTTCAATTGGTCTCATCCTGTGCTTTTTTTTAGCCTTTTCTCTATTTATTGGTTTATCCCAACGTCCCGAAATTCTCCTCACCGGACAAAAATTAGTCGCAAATCAGGGCATTTCTCTCCTATTCCCCTTTGCCCTACTCGCCATGTTAGTCGTTACTCTACACGAACTTGGACATGCCTTTACCCTGAAACATTACAACGGCATTGTCCCCGAATTCGGGCTACTCTTCATGTTTCTAATGCCAGCCGCTTATACCAATACCACGGATTCCTATTGCCTATCGCGATTTAAACGAATCTTAGTCGTCGGTGCAGGTATTATTTGTCAATTAATTATTGCTGCAATCGCCTTTTGGTTATGGCAATCCTCAGCCAATTGGTTAGCCACCGCCAGCTATCTCCTAATGGTTTCAGCACTCTTTACCATCGCCCTCAATCTCAATCCCCTGGCAAAATTTGACGGCTACTATCTCGCCGTCGCCCTCACCGGAATCAACAACCTCCGCACTCGTTCCTTCCAATTTTATAGCAACCTCCTACACCGAAACCCCAGCCCCGAACCCCGCCACAATCGCCTAATCCTCGCCACATACGCCCCCTTCAGCCTCCTCTATATCCTCTTCGTCTTCGGTAGCATCTTCACCCTAGTCACAAATTGGACATTAACCAACATCCCCTTCTGGACAATCACCCTACTCACCCTTTGGGCAATTTACTACCACTTCCCCCAAAAACAAACTGAGGTACAAGGAAACAAAAAAAACAAACAAACAAACCCCTCTAAACCCCTCTGCGAACCTCTGCGCTTCCCTCTGCGAACCTCTGCGTTTCAAAAAAAGCCCCAACCCCAACCCCTAACCCCCATGAATCCCTCCCAACCCTTACAACTCGCCCCCCCAACCAGCAAACCCCACCTCCCCCTAAAACGAATCGCCATCCTCCTCACCATCGCCACCAGCTTAACCCTAATCAGCCTCATCCCCACCTCCTTTGACGTCGGGGGTTCCGTCGAACTCCAAACCCGCCAAGGCGCTAGAACCATCGTCCGCACACCCATAGCCGGAGTAATTACAAAAATCTACGTCAAACCTGGAGAAACCGTCCAACCGGGACAAATTCTGGCACAATTATCCAGTTTAGAATTAGACCGAGAAATCGCCACCCTCGAACAACAACTCGTCCAAGCCCACCAAGTCTTAGACACCGCCCAGAAACAACGCATCCGCGCCGAAGCCCAACTCGTAGAAGTCCAAGCCATAGCCGAAGCGATGATGGCAAAAACCCGTCGAGAAAGCTTACGCGCAAAAGCCGTCACTCAAGGACAACTCACCCCCGAAATTCAAGTCTTAAACACCCAACGCCAACGCCTCCAGGAACGCATCCCCGAACTCCAGGAAAAACTACAACGCTATCACCAACTCTACGAACAAGGCGCAATTTCCCGCAACCGCCGCGATGAAGTGGAAAGTGAACTGCATAATGTGGAAAGTAACTTAGTCGCCAAAACCCAAGAAATCGCCGCCGCCAAACAAAACCAAACCGATACCGCCCGTGACTTACAAACCGAAACCGCGTCTCAATTTGCCGCCATTGACGCCTCGGAAATGATTGCCCAGGCGGAATCCCAAATGATAACTCAACAACAAGCGATCGCGACCCTAAAAAACCGTCTCTCTGAACTAAAAACCCATAAACAAAATCTTACCCTACGTTCTCCCATCGCCGGGGTTATTCTCACCAATGATTTAGACTTGCGGCAAAATCAAGAACTCAAACCCACCGAAGACTTCCTCCTAGAAATCGCTGAACTCAGTAGCCTCACCGCCACGGTAGACATCAAGGAAGAAGACTTAGAATATGTGGAAAACCATAAACCTGTTACCTTCCGCCCCCGCCAAGCTAAACTTAGACCATATACCGCCACGGTGCAACGAATTCTGCCCCAAATTCAGCATGAACCCTCCCAACCCCAACCCATCGCCCAAGTGGAAATTGTTGTGGATAATAGTGATGGTAAACTCTATCCGGGAGCGACAGGATATGCCAAAATCTACTCAGAACGGATTCCCCTGTACCAACGTTTAGGGCGAGAATTGATGCGCTTAGTTCCCTTAGAGCGATTCCTGTGGCGAGAAACGGAAAAGTAGATAGGGGCTGCTGTAGGGAGTTTTATAAGCTGTTCGGCATTTAAACCTTAATGTCAATAATGGCGAAATCCTTGCCGTAGTGCGAGC
>CAKZMA010001590.1 GCA_937127375.1 uncultured Coleofasciculus sp.
GAGTCAATTGTCCTCGGATCGGGCTGGATATTGACATTACAGACTCTCCCTAAGTAGAGTAGTGTTGGGTGACGAATAAGCATTGCTGAGTTGTTATTCCCCGAGTTTCACCGAGGAGGTCATCATGATCTTTATCCACAAAAAACATAATTCGGGGGTTGTTGGGAAATCGTTTACCTAGATAATCATAAGCATTCAACACTTCTTTTTTATTTCCCAATATAATGGTTTCCACCGATAAAGCCTTCTGTTCAGCGAATTGTTGAACATTAACTCGAATCAAGGAAGGATCATCGCGTCCCTCCAGAAAAATTGCGATCGCCTGACCCTGGGGTTGAAAACTGGAGAGAAATATATTTAATTTCGCTTGGGATGATTTCGGTGCAGCCTTCAAAGCATCCAAGAAAGATGACATTGTTAAATCTCCTCGATAAATTCACTGATAGAATGTGCATATTCCGCCAGTGAATTTTCAAACACAAAAGGAGAATGAGTCACGGCAATTAAACCAGAGCATTTTTCGGTATCTTTCAAGTCCTGAAGAAACCGACGTTGCCAAGGGACAGATATGGATAATTCTGGTTCATCAATGACCACAAAATACTGACTATAATCACTTAAAAATATATGAGAAAATAATGAAATAATTTGCTTTTCACCAGATGATAAACCTGGTATTGTTACTTCCATATCTTTGCTTTTGCGTTTAATAGCTAACTTAAATTGACTGGGGTTAAATTCTAGCTCTTTGTTGCTGAGATACTGATTGACCAAATCAACTAGGTTTCTAATTGGGCGTTCCTTTTCCTGTTGAATTTTATGAATTTCGACCAAACGAGTCAAAAAATAAGCGGGAACCCGTTGTTCTTCTGATAAATCTTGGTTGCGTTTTACATCTTCAAGGAGCGCTCCCAGTTTTTTGCGATCGCCTTCTGAAAGAATATCCCCAATCCGAGGAAGCATCACCTTGATTGTTTCCGTAAATTCTTCAGTAGACAGTTGAGATGCCTCAACATTTTTATAGTTATTACGAATAATATCCCCTAAGTAACTCCCAGTCAATCGATTCAGTTCAGTGCGAAAATTTTGATCCAAGTCTGATAAGGTTGAGTCAAATGCCCGAATTACATCTTCCATACCAAACTCAACCAGTTCGACATATCCAGATCGTGGCTTCTTCCGATAACGATTAGTTTTAGAAAAAGGGAAGACATCATCCAAGTCTATATCAGGAAAAACATCGCTTAATTCTTTTTCAATCCTGCGATAAGTGGGCAAAAATAAGACTTGTTCTTTAGAGTTAGATTGGACAGCTTCAGCCAGTCTATCTGTAACCTTGCTTTCTTCATTTTCCTCTAAAAATGCAAAATTTGGATTGATTTTAGCTATATCTCGCAATGCTCCAGGGGGAATTTCAGGGAATTTATGTCTTAATCCCATAAATCTGTTTTTTGACAACCAGTATTTTGAGCCATGCTCGGCTAATTCATTGAGCAGACTTTCAAGTTCTTGTGCAGATAACCTCTTTTCAAAATACTTAAGAACGAATCTTTGACGGCTACGGCTCATATCTTGATCAGCGGGTAAATCTTCTCTTTTGAGGATATATTCTTCATTGCCAATTGTAACAATGCAGGAATGAAAGGGAAGCTGGGCTAGACGTTCCCACTGAGCCGTTAAGGTGTAATATAATAAATTAATCAGTGTACTTTTACCCGATCCATTTTCACCAACTAGGATTAAAGTATTGTCTTGAATTGGGACATCCAAATTATAAGCGTCAAAGAGACAGTCTATCCGAATTCGCTTGAGGTCAATAGACATTTAATTTATCAAATCACTTTAGGAATCATCTTGACGGTCATCCCCAATTATAAACCGATAGCCGTAAACGCTGACCAATAATAGGCTTCTGCGAAGGGGGGGTCATCCTCAAATAAATACAAACGGTCTTTCACTGCTTCCACTTCTTCCTCCGTCGCCTTCAGGTCATGTTGCAGCCAGTGGAGAACATCATCAGAAGATAAACCCCGTAACCAGGTTTGAGCCGCTTGCAGGGCAGCCGTGACCGAGGGATAGTCCGGTAAAATTTGATAGAGGCGCAGAGTCACCAAAGTCGCCGCCAGTTCATCCACTTCCCAGAGACTAGCGACTACTCCTCATCCACCAACTCCGGATGACGGTTGAGGATTTGCAGTTCCTGCCCACTGGGACAGGTGATAAGTTCTTGAATCATAGAGAAATAAGCCTGCACTCTTTGTTCATCCATAGCCGCACACCAGGTCAGGACAGTGTCCCAATTTTACTCCATCCCCGCGACCGAGAAACCCGGTTTCTTTCCCCCCACAGACGCTAAAACCTCAATTTCTTAATTCACCGGAGTCGTTTGGTCTTTTTGCAAAAGAAAATCAAGGTATTCTTCCAGTTGTTTTTGTCGGTGTTCTGACAGGTTGCGAAATTTACTTAAAATTGATTCTTCTCTTAAATAGTCACTCAGGGGCATAATCTGTGATGCCGTCACTTCAATGGTAATTTGAGGAACATCAAACCCTTCTAAACTATACCCATCTTCTTGGGACTCTGGCATGGAATAATGTTCAACAATCGTGGCAATATCACCCCGTTTGAGGTGATATTGGGGCAAGTCTCCAGTGAGGGCAACTTGGGAAAATAGAGGATGTTGAGGTTTCATTGATGTTCTCCTTTGTCGGGGACTAGGGTTACAAATCGGGTTCCATTATTATTGGTCATCCATATTGTTAAGGTTTTTAGTTCAATGCCATTTTGACCTCGCAATGTTGCACGAATCCTATATTTTTGACCATAGGGGGTGGTTTCGATGGGTTCAGCAGGTTGAGTGAGGACTTGGGCTCTTAAATCTTGTTCAAGTTGTTGCCAATTCTCTAATGTATATCCTGCCTGTGCTAAGAATTTAGATTTATCATCTTTAGGCAGTTGGACGAGTAAATAGTGAGTGAGTTTTGATGGGTTAATAATGGAGTCTTCTGGTAAGAAAACCATATTTTATTCTCGTTGGGTTTGATTCTCATTCATCGGGAGAATTTGGGGTAGATTGGGAAGCATAGCTAAGATTTCAGTTTCCGTGGTTAGCATGATGCAACAGCTTCAGGATAGTATTCCCATTTTATCCCATCCCCGCGACTGAGAAACCCGGTTTCTTGAACCCCACCCCTTCCCAAAAACCCGATTTCTTGAACCCCACCCAATTCACTCTGCTTCCTCAAAATGATCTAAAATACTTTTAATTTGCTCCGTAGTAATATCCTCCTGCTCCGATTTACTATAAATCGTCAATAACAAAATACTGGTTTCTGATTCCAGTAAATAAATAATGCGATAGCCACCAGCATTATTGGTGGGTTACGGCGGATATCCCATTAAATGGTTATTTCCTCGATTTAATTCCGCCTAACCCACCCTACTGGCGGTGCCACTACAAAAAACCTATTGCAACTGGTGCCAGATCTCACGCTTAGACTCAAAACTGGCATCAGTACAAAAGTATCAATATTTCCGAGAAGGCTCGAAATACGACCCTTTACTTCAATAAACCGCAACTGACCCGTGCGTGGTGCTATTATGTTATCGCTCCCTTCGGGATGGTGGTGTCCCCCGTGGCTGATTTACTGTTATGCGATCGCGTTTATCCTACACTATAAGGATTTCTGCCAATTCTTCACGAGCATTAGGTGAGAACTAGAATGGGAAGAGGTTAAGAGTTCTGGCGTCTTCTCATTCCTTTGTGTTTATAGATAGCGATAGGTAAAATTATGTCGAAATCAAGGCAAAATACATCTCAATGGCCCCCTGGGAAAGAACCTTGGTTAGCTGTTAATTTATCTAGGGTTTTCCCAGGTTTAGGGCAAATTTATGCAGGTAAAGTCACTCGCGGATTGATTATTAGCGTCAGTTACTATCTGCCTTTTGCCTTCTGGGGAGCCTGTTAGGATTGCACACCATATTCAAGCGAACAATGGCGTTGGGTTTGTTGGGTTTCGTTCCTCAACCCAACCTACTTGGCGTGGCACAGCTAAAATGGTGGGATGAACTTTACCATTGAACTGGGCGCATGTCGGTCATTCGTGTCAACCTAAGCCAAAGCGCAAAATCCCCCAGTCACCTAAGACAGGGGGAAATTTTTGCGAATTATTGCAGGTTCACCAGAACGCCGTCTTACCTCAGCTTATGACCT
>CAKZMA010001591.1 GCA_937127375.1 uncultured Coleofasciculus sp.
TTGGATTAATCGCTATTTTTTTAGCCTCAGCCCTGCTCCGATTTTGGGGATTGGGTCGATTTAATACGCTGGTATTCGATGAGGTCTATTATGCCAAATTTGCCAATAACTATTTAACCGGAACAGAGTTTTTCAATGCCCACCCGCCCTTGAGCCAATATATTATCGCGATCGGGATGTGGCTGGGTTCTCATTTTCCCTGGGATCAGCAGTCCATGAATGGTTTGGCGGGTTCATTGCGATCGACGTGGAGTTACCGTTGGCTGAATGCGCTCACGGGTTCGTTTATCCCCTTAGTTGTCGCCGGAATTGCCTATCAGCTTAATCGGCGTCGCAGCTATGCGTTAATCGCCGCCTTGTTAGCCGGGGCGGATGGTCTATTTTTAGTTGAGTCTCGCTACGCACTGAATAATGTCTATTTGGTTATTTTGGGATTATTGGGGAATTTATGTTTATTAATCGCACTCAATCAATCTCAGTCGAAACACTGGATAATTTTGGCATTGTCGGGGGCTTTTTTCGGCGCATCGGCTTGTATTAAATGGAATGGGTTATGGTTTTTATTCGGGCTTTATCTCCTGTGGGGGATGGCTTGGTTGCTTCAGTGGAGAAGAGAGGGTTCAAACTTTAAACTTGGAGTTGGGGCGGGTTTATTTACATCTAGGTCAAAACGAGACGATAGTCGTGATTGGGTTGGGGCGGGTTTATTTACATCTAGGTCAAAACGAGACGATAGTCGTGATTGGGTTGGGGCGGGTTTATTTACATCTGGGTCAAAAAGAGACGATAGTCGTGATTGGGTTGGGGCGGGTTTATTTACATCTGGGTCAAAAAGAGACGATAGTTGTGAAACCCGCCCCTACAAACCCTGCCCTCCAGCGCAGCGCCGGGTCAACACTCAAAACTCAACACTTAAAACTCCCTTAGTTAATCTAACTCAATTAAACGGGATTCAATTTTTAGTTAATTTTGCTCTAATTCCAGCACTAACCTATAGCTTACTCTGGATTCCACACCTAATAATGAATCCCCAACCGGGATTTTTAGAAGCCCACTATAGAATTTTGACGTTTCACGAAAAAATCGGTAGCGGATCAGATGTTCATCCCTACTGTTCTAAATGGTACACTTGGCTGATTATGCTGCGACCTGTGGCTTACTTTTACCAAACTGCCCAGAGTACCCGCGAACAAGTCCCAGCTTACCCTCCGTTACCTAAGGGATATGGTCAAGTCGTTTATGATGTCCATGCGATGGGAAATCCTATCCTTTGGTGGTTATCAACAGCAGCCATTTTATTGTTACTGTTGTTATTGTTACAGCGTCTTTGGTCAGGAATGCGTGGATATTTTCCGCCCACAACTGTGAATTATATTAGTCTCTATTTAGGTCTTAACTGGTTGGCTCAGTTACTCCCTTGGATTGGGGTAAGTCGCTGTACATTTTTATACCACTATATGGGAGCTTCTGTGTTTTCTGGGTTAGGGTTAGCTTGGCTGATTGACCGTTGGCTACATCGAGAGCAAGAATCTTGGCAAATCGCGGCGATAACGGTTATCAGTTTAATTCTGTTGGCATTCGTATTTTGGTTGCCGATTTATTTAGGATTACCTCTATCTCCTGAGGGTCATCAACTGCGAATGTGGTTCCGTTCTTGGATTTAGATTATTTTGTCATTGGTCAAAACACTGATTTCACGGATTTATTGTCCAGATGTAGGTAGGCATAAGAGAACTTATTGACACTGATTACACAGAAAAGTTAGTTCTCTCATCTTGAGAGGATGATTTGGATTTTAACTGATTACTCTTGTGTCATAGCCACAATTTGAAGTGTTGTTAGTTCTAGCCGAGGAAACAAAGGAGACAGAATTGCCGCGTCTCCTTGATATCTTACTGCCTGGTATTCATCGTCAATTAAACGATTGATGGTTACAGTGGGTTGTTTAGGAGAGCCAATATATTGAACGCCTCCGAGTCCAGCATAATCGACGATCCAGTACTCCGGGATTCCTAGTGTTTCGTATTCATTCAATTTAATCCGGTAATCGTCCCGCCAATTGGTGCTGACAACTTCAATCAAAAGGGGAGGTGGTATGTATGCTGCCGCAGATGCTGAACTTTGACGCATTCTTTGCCATTCGTCTTTGGCGAATACGACAATATCGGCTTTACGACTGGACTCATTTTCACCAGGGGCGTTATTCAAGCGAACTTGTTTGCTCTGACGGGGAACATAAGGCAGATTCAAGTCTTGGCAGTGGTTGATTAGGATACGACAAAGCCCATCAACAACGTCTTCATGTTTGGCTGTGGGTTCGCTGAGAGGCATAGCAACTCCTTGGACAAGCTCGAATGACCTACCGGAGCCGTCATCCCAGTTGAGAAATTCCTCAAAGGTCAGGGGTTTTTGCGCGATCGCGATCATTGTTATTGCTCCAATCCATCGGTCAGCTTGATTTTGCTTATGTCTATGTTAAGGTTAATGGCACTGAAATAAACAGTTTTGGAACGCCAAAATCCTTGATATATAGTAGGGTGGGCATTGCCCACCAGCCTGTTACCTTCAGCAGTGAAGGGAATACGTTCCCACTGAAAAACTGCCACATCTGGAACAATGGATCGTATACCAAAACTACATCTTAATTCTGGGAAGGCATAGGCAATTTTTGTCTCCTCTGCAACTTGATTGATAGTGGCGCAGAGTTTTCCTTGCAAGCGGCTATGTCGTCCCTTTGGCATGGGCTTTTGGATGATTTCTCCATTGATATATTCACTGGCGGGTTTGGTTTCTGGCAGTTGCAGAAATTCTGGCAATGTTAGTGGTTGGCAGAGTGCTTGTACCATGGGGATCGCCTGCAAGGTGAGACGGCAAATTATATACTCAATTCTAGTGAAAAGCGACGCGATCGCGCCTTGGTACGATAGACCTATCGTAGGTTGGGTTTCGTTCCAAGGACCCAACCTACGATCCTCTGCTCCCAGACGCTTCTTGCATCCTGTCTGGAACATTGCTCCCCCTCTTCCTCACGATAGAATGGGTAAAATGACCAGCGATCGCACTGCCTCTGGTCAACTATCCATTAAAATCTCTAAAGCTATTGTATATAGCGATTTGGCATTAACAGCGAGAGGAGACAAAAGTACGCATGGGCAAGGTAGTCGGCATTGACCTAGGGACAACAAACTCTGTGGTAGCCGTCATGGAGGGTGGCAAGCCGGTTGTCATTGCTAATGCAGAAGGTATGCGAACAACCCCTTCTGTGGTGGCGTTTAGCAAGGAGGGGGAACGCTTAGTCGGACAAATGGCACGCCGTCAAGGGGTTCTCAATCCCCAAAATACGTTTTATGGGATTAAGCGATTTGTAGGGCGTCGATATAGCGAACTCAATCCTGAGTCGAAGCGCGTCCCCTATACGATTCGCCGTGATCCAGAAGACGCGATTAAAATTCGCTGTCCCCGCCTGAAGCAGGAATTTTTCCCGGAAGAGATTTCGGCGATGGTACTGCGGAAGTTGGCGGATGAGGCGACTCGCTATCTGGGTGAAGAGGTAACGGGGGCGGTAATTACGGTTCCCGCTTATTTTAATGATTCTCAACGACAAGCGACGCGAGATGCGGGACGAATTGCAGGGTTGGAGGTGCTGAGAATTCTCAATGAACCCACAGCAGCATCCTTAGCGTATGGGTTGGAAAGGGAAGATAGTCAGACGATTTTAGTCTTTGATTTGGGCGGCGGTACGTTTGATGTTTCAATTCTAGATGTGGGGGATGGGGTATTTGAGGTGAAAGCCACCAGTGGCGATACTCAATTGGGGGGAAATGATTTTGACCGTAAAATCGTCGATTGGCTAGCCGAACAGTTCCTCGAAACCGAAGGCGTGGATTTACGCCGCGATCGCCAAGCACTACAGCGATTGATGGAAGCCGCTGAAAAAGCCAAGATTGAGCTTTCGGGGGTGGGGGTGACGGAGATTAATTTACCCTTTATCACCGCTACCGCCGAGGGACCCAAGCATCTGGAAACCCGACTGACTCGTCCCCAGTTTGAGGGATTGTGTGGGGAATTGGTGAGTCGTTTACGTCGTCCCCTGAAACGCGCCTTCAAAGATGCGGGATTGACGCCTGTACAAATTGATGAGGTGGTTTTGGTTGGGGGTTCGACTCGGATTCCCTTAGTTCAGCAATTGGTTCGGAGTTTGATTGACAAAGAACCGAATCAAAATGTGAATCCCGATGAAGTAGTGTCCGTTGGCGCAGCGATTCAAGCGGGTATCCTGAGTAATGAAGTCAAGGATGTGCTGTTGCTGGATGTGACGCCGTTATCGATGGGATTGGAAACCATTGGTGGGGTGATGAAAAAGCTGATTCCCCGGAATACGACTATCCCGGTGCGGCGATCGGATATCTTTTCCACCAGCGAAAATAATCAAACCCTGGTAGAAATTCATGTTCTGCAAGGGGAACGGGAAATGGCAAATGATAACAAATCCCTGGGACGGTTTAAGCTGACCGGAATTCCGCCTGCGCCCCGAGGCGTTCCCCAAGTGCAAGTGGCGTTTGATATTGACGCCAATGGGATTTTACAGGTAACCGCCTTGGATAAAACCACGGGACGGGAGCAAAGTGTGACAATCCAAGGTGCATCGACCCTAAATGAGTCGCAAGTGCAACAGATGATTCGCGACGCCGAGGAAAATGCCCAATTAGATCGTCAACGTCGGGAACGGGTAGAGAAGCGCAACCGCGCCGAAACCATGGCGACGGATGCGGAACGTCAACTCAAGGAAGTGACGCTGGATTTTGGCACCCAATTTGCCAGTGCGTATCGGCGGCGGATTGAAGCCCTAGTCTTGGAACTCCGAGACGCGATCGCCCAAAATGATGATCGGGCGATTGACCGGGCGCAGTCAGATTTACAAGATACTCTCTATGAACTCAAACGGGAGGTACGGTTAGCTTACGCCGAAGATGAGGATGATGACTTTTTTGGATCAATTCGCCGTGTCTTCACCGGAGAAGACGAAGACGATGCTTATTGGGAACCCAGACGGCGTGAACCCCGTGAACCCCGTGATCCGTATGATTATGGTGTAGGGACAGGTCGATCCAGTCGCCAACGCGATTACGAAAGACCCAGAAGTTATTCTCGTCGTGATGTCCGTTCCGCCCCTTTAGAAAATGATTGGGATGAAGAGGATGATGATTGGTTTTAAATCCTGTAGAAACGTGCCATCACACGTCTGTGTGTAGGGGCGGGTTTAGGGACTAACATTGATTGTTGTCCCTAGCTTGGCGGCAAAACCCGCCCGGTGTGTAGGGGCGGGTTTAGGGACTAATATTGATTGTTGTCCCTAGCTTGGCGGCAAAACCCGCCCGGTGTGTAGGGGCGGGTTTAGGGACTAATATTGATTGTCGTCCCTAGCTTGGCAGCAAAACCCGCCCGGTGTGTAGGGGCGGGTTTAGGGACTAATATTGATTGTCGTC
>CAKZMA010001592.1 GCA_937127375.1 uncultured Coleofasciculus sp.
GATAGGTCAATCGTTCCACTACGCCTGTTAGGGTTTCATAGTGGGGAGTTGCTTTGATTGGTGGCTGGGGTAAAGTGGACAAGGAGGGTTAATCGTAGCCGTGAATAGAGTTTATCCTCATCTTAGCGATCGCACTTGAGAGAATTAGTTGTGATAACGGTAGATTGAAACTGCTTCCTGCTCTTGCTCAAACTCGACTTCATGAGATTTGCCAACAGTTTTTTTATTCGCTGACCGCTTTGACCAACCTGTAACAACAAGACATAAGCCATAATCCTGCATCAGAGTTTGAAGAAACTCCTTTGACAACAAAAGGCGAGTTCCGTACCCGACTTGATTTCTGCGATTGTAACCCACCTCGAAACCATCACACCAAGAAAACAACTTTTGAGCCGAATTACCATTGAATAAGAGATTTAAGCTGTTAGAACATTCCCATGACAGCTCATATCGTCGAATCCATTCACCTGCAATACTTGCAAGCATCGATCTGGTGAAATGCCACCAATCTCCCCAGTGAATAGAAACCAGTGGAATCGTTGTAAATGGATCATCACTGATACGAGTTTGACTTTGCTCAAGACAATATCGAGCTTCGTCAATTGTCAGTGAATAGTAAGGTGGTTCCGGAGCAAGTCGGAGAATTGCCTCGCCTGAACGTACCCTCCAATCACCTCTAAGAATTGTGTCAGCCAGCGTGTGTGAGGCTAGAAACGAGGTGGAAAGGCGTTTTTCAACCATGCGACCAGCTTGCTGATAGTATTCATCCACCACAACAATCCAAGAATCTTCTAGAGGTTGCTCTTTCCGTACCTCTTCCCCTTCAAAATTGAGCCATGCTCGTGCTTCTTCTGTCAGTTCTTCGCCACCATAGCCTTTATGAACAAATGGCACATTTACGTCACTTGGCTTTGGAGCTATCTCAATAAATGGAAATCGAGAATCGTAGAGACGTACAAGCGCATCTATCGCCATCTGAGCGGATGGATGGACTACATTCTCTCGAAGCTCTCGTTCAAGAACCCGATTAAATGCGTGCCAAACATAATAGTCATCATAGGTTTCAAAAGGTATACAGTCATTATCTATATTGCTGCAATAGGCTTGACCCCGCTCGTTAAACTCTTGTTTAGCTACCTCACAGTCAAAACCCATTGCCTCTATCTCTTGCTCAATTTGCCAGTGCAGCTTGTCTAGATCAAAATCTAAGCCTTGACAAATTGTGTTAATCGTTTCACGTATTGACCGTGCTGTCCTTGCTAACGTTTGTGTTCGGAAATAAGGAGATGGTCTCAAAGTGTCAGGAAGGATTACCAGATTTGTACCTGCGATGCGAGGACGTAAAGACTCCACTTTATCAATAATAATTGTGCGCTTTTCACAATTATTAGCAATTACTTCGAGAGTTTGTTTGAGATAGTAAATCCGCTCAGCATGTGGTGTATCTAGGGCAGCTATTAACGCATCAACATACTCAGTCAACATAGTGGGTCTATCCAACGCTATAGACGCAATAACTAAAGCTGATTGTTTATTTAATGTGTAATCTTCATGTTGGAGCAACCCGACTAGCCAAGGTAGAGTTGAAGTAGGTTGATAAAGTGCAAGATCTTTTAAGAGATGGACAAGATGTTGGCGACGATGGAGCAATGGTGCTGACCATGCCTGTTCAATTAGTCTTTTTGCAATCTCTTCAAAACTCCTAATTTGATGATTGGGGTCTCGCAACCATTCATAAGGACTGGAAAAAATTGTCGGCAGATGCTCGAATTGATTTTGAACAAATTCATGGAAAGATTTATAGAGTTCAATGGCACTCTGATGATAATTATCACCGATAGCTAAAGTTCCCTTAATAAATATTAGGAAAATAGTTTCTCCACCCCAAGAATAATTTCTAATATGACGATCCACAAACTCAAATAATGTGTGTAATGCCTTGTCTGAGTTGATTTCTGCAAGTTTTTCAAAGTCCTCCATATTTGGACTCCACAACTCATGTTTGTTTTTCGACATAAAAACTTTTTTGTAGTATTCGGAAGCTTTGTCGGGGCAACCCAACCTTACATAAGCTTCTGCCAGAGAACTTTCACATACCTCAAAGATATCTTGCCGATTTTTCAATAAGTGAGTGAGCTGGTTAAGCTCCAGAATTGATCGTGTTTTGCGAAGCAATAACTCAATTGCTTGCTGTAATTGAGAGCTGAAATCATAAATTTTGTGTGTTTCCAGGAGTTTTTCAGTATCCTGCATGAAATTCTCTGGAGATGTTGATAATTTACGGGGTAAATCATTAATGCTAATTTGTTTTCCATTCAACTCCACATAAGCCGATGGATTTATATCTAAACTTGAAGTATTTAAAGTTGAAGACCTTTGTTCTGATTTTGGATAAGCTGAAAAATATTCAATTTTAGACAAATTAGAATCATGTGCATATCGATTGAAAGTTTCAACGAGAAACGGACGCTCTGTAGGTGGGACTTCTGTGAGCAGAAACTGCCGAATGCGTTTCTCCATCCAATTAGCTACATTTTGAGAGCCTCGTTCCACTGCAACTTTTAAAAGATGCAGCCTTGCCTCAAATTTATCTTTATAGCTATCCTCATAGCCAAATCCCTTTTCCTGAATAAGCTCAGACAAAGTGTAAGCTAGTACCAGATTACCGCCGTTATAGGAAGTGATAAAGCTTGCCATAGAGTCTGAAAACTTCCACTCAGCTATATGATTTCGATAGGTTAGCAGTAGTTCTCTCGCTACTTCTGGATTGTGACGAATAATTGTTTTATAAAGGCTGATAGGAAACCATTTTGTTGTTTTGCCATCAGTAAATTCTGTAATTAAAAGATTCCATTCAGCGATATCCGCAATACGCTGTCGAAACAGTTCTGGCTGTAAACTGCTTACTTCTTCCAAAGCCTCAATTAATAAACCTACCGTAGGATCTTTTCGATAACCGTAACCCCTCAGCGCTATAACGGCTTCTTGCAGCCAAGTACGTCCGAGGCTAAAATGCCCACACTGACAGGCAAGCTCTGCGATTGAGAGTAGTTCGTTTGTTCGAGATTGAGTCTCAAGTTCAGTGTCAAATATATGATCGTGAATTTCTACTAGCAGGCTTTGTAAATATCCTCGTATCTCTGGAAAGGCTGATAGTACTTGTAATCCGGTAATTTTGGGAATAGAGAACGTTTTCTCTTCAGCAGCATAACGGAAACGCTCAAGTAGAACGTTTACCTCACCTTCACCAAGGAGATAGCGATTAATCAGAGCTGTAAGAAGCGAAAGTAAATCTCCTGTTACTGCCCTTTTAATGTTAACCATGTCTTCTCCTGGACGTCGCTCATGTTCAGCGAAATGAGTTAAGGCAGAAAGGAGCTTTTCTGGCTGGTTGTTGCTGGTAGAGACTGCGTAGCAAACTTGATAATAAGCAGCAACTGAAGAGTCGCTAGTTCTGAGAAAGTTGCCTAGAACTTGTAACTCGGTGTATCGACCTAGATATTCAAGTCCTGCAACATAGGCTCGAAATACTTCAAATTCTTGGGAGCGTAGTGAAAAACTACTCTCTCGCTCAAGTTGAGGATGTAGGATGATGCCTTCAAGAAGTTCCTCTACAATATCGACACCAAGATCATGTTGTGCCACATGACCTGCCAATAGTATACGTTCGTCCTGTTTTTGAATGTGACGGGAAGCATTACGAACGTGATAACAAACTGTGTTCGGTCTGAATTCTGTTTCTAATTTAATAATTTCGAGTAGCCATCTATCCCTATGAGCTTCCCATCCTGGTTGTAATGGAAGAAGCCTTCGTAATATGCGTAGAACATTCCAACGATTAAAGGTATAGAGATTTTTGAGCGCTTTTGGTAAAAGAGCAGTTCCTAAATCTACGCGACCATAAGACAAGCTAGTATCCGGGTTAGGTTCTGCCCCAATCCATCGAGCAAGTGTGGCAGCAGCACGAGGAGCATAAACTGAAATCAATTCACCAATAGCAACAGCGTAATCTTCTCCTTCAATTTGTCTAGGCAATCTATCTAGAAAATCTTGTGCAAGTGCGCGACCAAATTCGTATTCGCCTCGTTCAGCGAGATGCACAATGATTCGTGCTGTCTCGGTTGACAGATCATAAACCTCACGCTCTTGAGCAAAAGCAGCTAGTGCATCGTTGATCTCCCCCATTGAAAGTAAAGTTCGCCATAGTTGTGTTCGATCAAGATAATGCTCAAGTCTGTCCTGAGTATGTGAGAGAAGAGCAGCACTACAGGCTGTTACCACTAAATTACGTTCACTAATTGCAGCACGAGCAGCAGCCTGCAAGGCCTCAATGATTTCATTGCGAGGACGACCACGACGAATAGCTTCTGAAATATAGCTTTGTCCATAATTCGTCATTAAATAACCGTAAGCCTTAGCCGCTTCAGCATAACGATGGGCATACATGAACCATAAAAGCTGGTTTCGCTGCTTATCAAGGTAAGAGAAAAGGATGCTTTCATCTAACTGCTGTAACTGTTCAGGTAATAATTCTGTGCGAATAAAGTCGCGGAAACTATTATGAAAAACTCGGCATCCCGCATCAGAAACTTGCATGAGGTGTTTCATACGATTGAACAGGGGTTCACCTTCAAAAGCATCCGTTACCTCCGCCATGCTAAGGAGGTCTGAAATTTGCACACGAAAATATAGTCGTGCTGCTAATCCACATAGCTTTTTTAACTTAGGCTCTCTACTAAACTCACTCCATAGAGAACTGTAATAAGAATCAATATGACCTTCATGAGGGGGCAACTTTTCGACAAGATCGTCGTATTCCTCAATCGGAACCTGCGTAAGCCTCTCGGCAATAAAGCGTAAATATAGGGGTAATCCCTCACTACGTTTATGAATCGCACCAACAGTCCGCTCTTTCGGACGAGACGATGTATCAAAGTAACGACTCAAAAAATGGTGAGTTTGTTCAATCTCAAATAAGGGAATATTAAGTAATGCTTCTTGGCATTGCCGCTCAATAACTGAAGGTAAGTATCCTATAGATTGAGTTCCAATTAAACACACTACTCCTGTTGGTAAGTGTTCAGGCAAAACATTTAGCAGCTTTTGCGTTTTATCAATTTCCGCTCGTCCGACATGATCAATTCCATCAACAACTATTAGCAGTTGCTGTCCACGGAGCTTAAAGTGACTGCCAAGCAATGTCAGTAACTCATTTAGACGTGACTCACTATAGTCGTACCGTCTCTCATCAGGAATCAAATTGCGAAATTCCTGACAAAGTTGTTCAATCATGGATTTGAGAAACGCTTGTGCAGTTACACGCTCACGCTGAAGAGGATCATTGATCTGTGTAAATGCGTAGTAGCGTATAATTGGTTGCCCTCTGCGCCGTAATTCATCTGTAAATCGTGTAATGAATGTCGATTTACCACTGCCAGGAGTACCGACAATAGCTGTATAAGTGGATTCACCGCGAAATAAAACTTCTAGAACTTCCTGTTCAAAATTTGGTCGTGCGACATAGGTTTTAAGATCGATAGGAAATCTTTGTGGAAGGGTGCTGTTATCAATTTGTAGAGCTTCAAGAATCTCGTCTCGGTAAATTGGTCGGGATCTTCTCTCCAAATACCAGCGTTCAGCATGAGCTAGGAACCTACCGTATACACCGGAAGAAGTCAGACCAAATCGCCTCTGTAGCCAGTCGGAGCGGATAACTTCGTCCAACCCTTCCTCATTAGGTTGGCGCAAGTCGTACCTAAGAGAGCCGAGAAAAGAAACCAATTCATCATCTGATAGTTCGATGTATTCCTGTATTTTTTCCTGAACTTGCTTCCTTTTCTGTTTCTGCCAAGTGTTTCCTACAAATTCATCTTTAAATCGATCGCCATCAAGGAATGAAGCAAGTTCTGCACCAGCCGCTCGATTGGTAAAGATACGAATAATGATTGTCTTTGCCTTTCTCTGAAGTGAGTGCCAAGCTTTACCCAATTTAGCCAGACTGATATGTAAACCTGTAGCTTTATCCACAAGTTCGGCAGCAGCAAAATCAATTTCAAGCAATGCATGAGGATTCATTGCGTGCTTTGCCTGAAAGCATTCAATCCTATCCTTAAACTCGATAATGACATCATCAGCAGGGGCGGCTGAACTATCTTCATGTCTTACGTGTTCTATGCTCGAATCTGACAGCATCTTCAAGCAGGACAGTGCAAATAACCGAAACTCGTATGCATTACCAATACGAGCAGGTGCGCTGATTTTGCGTGGTAAAAAATCTTCAGCCATGATTTAGAGGTCAAGAACAGTTGCTCCAGTGGTATGACACTATGACACTCGCCTACACCCTCACATTGAAACCACTCTTTACCCCTCATTAACCTTATCAACTGTGTCGGCACATCCCCACTATAAGCTAGTCAAAAAAGCGACGACCGCCAATTCATTAAGAAACAGTCTATAGCAATCCTAAATGAGAATAGAGAAGCACTTTAGACAGTGCAAGGGTTTGACGCAGATCCTTTCTCCAAAATCATCTGGGATTACTATAGGAGGTTGAGCTGATTTAAGGAGAATAGAGTTTGAAGCCATTGTATCCCACATTTTGTAAGTCACTATGTAATACAATAACGATTACGAGTGTTGGGTAAGGAAAAACCTATATATTATAGCGCTTCGCGCTGGTCTAGTTACACTTTGTTTGTACGAACATCCCATCTGG
>CAKZMA010001593.1 GCA_937127375.1 uncultured Coleofasciculus sp.
ATCGATAACACTGCCCATTCGTCCTCAATCGGGCTTTGTGCAACTAATACAAGGGAGAAACTCGTATGAAATTAGCTTACTGGATGTATGCAGGTCCGGCTCACATTGGCACTCTCCGCGTTGCCAGTTCGTTTAAGAATGTCCACGCGATCATGCATGCACCACTGGGCGATGATTATTTTAACGTGATGCGATCGATGCTAGAACGGGAGCGAGATTACACCCCAGTAACCGCCAGCATCGTAGATCGACACGTTTTGGCACGGGGTTCTCAGGAAAAAGTGGTGGACAATATCATCCGCAAGGATAAGGAAGTCACCCCAGATCTGATTGTATTGACCCCCACCTGCACCTCCAGCATCCTCCAAGAAGATTTGGCTAACTTCGTCGAACGCGCCGAGATTGAAGCCAACAGTGATGTAATGCTGGCAGATGTGAACCACTACCGGGTGAATGAACTACAAGCTGCCGATCGCACTTTAGAACAAATTGTCCAGTTTTACCTGAAGAAAGCGAACAAGAAAGGGGAATTACCCGAAGGGAAGACGGAAAAACCCTCGGTGAACATCATTGGCATTTCCACTCTCGGCTTCCACAACCAGCACGACTGCACCGAATTAAAGCGGTTAATGGCTGATTTAGGGATTGAAGTAAACGAGGTGATCCCAGAAGGTGCTTCGGTTCACAATCTGAAGAATTTGCCTCGTGCTTGGTTTAATTTAGTTCCTTATCGGGAAATCGGCATGATGGCGGCGCGTTACCTGGAAGCCGAGTTTGATATGCCTTATGTGGATATCACGCCGATGGGAGTAGTGGAAACAGCGCGGTGTATCCGTAAGATGCAGCAGGTACTCAACCAGCAAGGCGCTGATGTGGATTACGAGGAGTATATTAATAATCAGACGCTGTATGTGTCCCAAGCGGCTTGGTTCTCCCGTTCCATTGACTGTCAGAATTTAACTGGGAAGAAAGCCGTTGTCTTTGGTGACAATACCCATGCGGCGGCGATGACCAAGATTTTGGCACGGGAGATGGGGATTCATGTGGTGCTAGCGGGAACGTACTGCAAGTATGATGCAGACTGGTTCAAGGAACAGGTGAGCGAATACTGTGATGAGATCCTAATTAGTGATGATAACGGCAAAATTGGCGATGCGATCGCGCGGATTGAACCCTCGGCTATTTTTGGCACTCAGATGGAACGCCATGTGGGTAAGCGGTTGGATATCCCCTGTGGTGTGATTGCGGCACCGATTCATATCCAAGACTTCCCCATTGGGTATAAACCCTTCATGGGTTACGAGGGGACAAATCAAATGGCTGATTTGGTCTATAATTCCTTCACTTTGGGAATGGAAGATCACCTGTTGGAAATCTTCGGCGGTCATGATACCAAGGAAGTAATTACCAAAGGAATTTCCGCTGATTCTGACTTGAATTGGAATAAAGAAGCGCAAGCGGAATTGAATAAAGTTCCTGGTTTCGTGCGCGGTAAGGTGAAGCGGAATACAGAGAAATTTGCCCGGGAGCGAGGATTCACGGAAATTTCACTTGAGGTGATGTACGCCGCTAAAGAATCTGTCGGCGCTTAGAAGAACTTCGCGATCGCACGCTGTAGTAGAATGAGAGTGTTTCCTGGCTGGGGACACTCTCATTGGTATAGAAGTAGGGGTTGGCGGAAAATGACACAGAGTAATTCTGATAAGGTAAACTTTATAAATTTGAGGAATAGAAAAAGACTAAAATGCTTTGAGGATAGAAAAATACGAAAAATACAAGATTTTAGGAATAGAATAAAAGTTTTTATGAATGATGAAGAGTTGCGTCAGTGGCTTCAAATAAACTTGAAAGTAAATCCAAAAGATTTAAACGTATATAGAATGGCAATTACCACTCGACAGTATGAAGTTCTGGAGTTTTTTGGGGATTCGGTACTGGGTTTTATGGTATCTGAGTATTTAATTAGAAAATTTACTGTAGATCAACCAGGATGGTTTACTAATGTTAGATCTAAACTTGTAGAAGATAATAATTTATCTCTGATAGCTAAGAAAATTAACTTAATTTCTGTTATTGCTCTTCCCACGACAAGCAGTAAGCAGTAGAGAGCAAATTAGTGATAGAGTAATGGCTGATGTTATAGAAGCTTTGATAGGAGCCATTTATTTGGATCAAGGCTTTTCCAAATGTAGAGAGGTTATTACAAGCTTATTTGAATTAGATCGAATAAGTCCTCCATATAATACAAAAACAGTAAATACAGAAACAACTGTTGTAGATGTAGAAAATCCCATTTCGGTTTTACAAGAATTGCTAGCAAAATATGGTAATTCTCCACCTCAGTATATTGAGTTATATAAACAAGGTTCTGATCATCTACCAGTATTTACTATAAGAGCTACCTGTGAATTTAGAGGACAAAATTTAGTAGCAGATGGCAGTGGAAGGGCAAAAAAAGAAGCAAAGAGGAATGCCGCTCACAAATTACTTGCCCTAGTAATTAGCTTATAAAAAAAGTCTCAGAGTAACTGAATAAGGCAATTGCGTGAAGAATCTCAGACAGAGAGATCGCAGCTACGGTATTGCATCTCCTCCAGACAAAGACAGAATTGTATTGATAAAAGCTTTTAATTCGGAACAAGCTTCAATAGCATCCATCAGATCGTTTTGCTCTAAGATTTTTTTGGCATCACGCGCTTTATTATAACTTCGAGAACTTTTCCCTAATTCAAAGATTTCTTTAATTCGCTGGGAAGGCGGATTATCATGATTAACTTTCTCAGGATTGCCACTGGGAGCAGATTTATTATGTTTAGCCAGTTTCTGAATAGTTGACCAAAACGGTAAAAGCCAAGCTTCAAATTCATAGGATGCAGCATGGGGATAAAACTTGGGGTTATTTCCCACCCATTCCCTCATTTTTTTCTTAGCATCTTCTGCATCTTCAAAATCTCTAATCCCTTTAGTATCCGTATAAACGTCTGTCAGTGCAATGACAGCATCATAAGCATCTTTACCACTCAGGAGTTTTTCAACCTGACGTTTGAGTTTATTTCCTTTAGGAATACGACCACCCGCTCCAGATGTGACAAACTTTAGTTTGGGCATCTGTTGGGGTAAATACCGCTTGAGGAACTCGATTAGGATTGGTTTAAACGCTTTTTCAGTTGATCCTTCAACTAAAATGGCAATCTTCATGGACGCCCTCCCATTAGGTTCATCGCCCATAGTTGGTCTAAACTATACTCTTCTAGCCACTTTTCTAAATCTAGAGAATCTGCCCACGTTAGAGTCGTTAATCCATCTTCGGCGTCACACACCAATACTTCTTTGGGTTCAAGAAATCGGATAAGTCTATCTGAATGCGTTGCCACAATCAGTTGAGTTCGTTGAGCAGCTTCTCGCATGACATGAGCTAACAATTGGAGCAATTCTGGATGTAAACTCACTTCTGGTTCATCAATCAGAGTTACAGCGGTTAAATCTCGACTTTGTAGGAGTGTCACCAACCACAAAAAGCGCAATACTCCCTCAGATAGTTGATGCATATAGAGGGGTTCTGAAAAATTTTTATCTTTCCATGTCATTGCCAAAGTACCTGCTGCTACGGGCGGAAAACTCAATCGTTCAAAATCGGGAAAGGCAGCAGAAAGGGTATCTTCTACAATTTCAAATCGATCAGGATCGGTTTCTCTTAGATAATAAAGACAAGAGACTAAATCTTCTCCATTGGCTCCAGGTAACGTGGCTGGACGCAGGGATTGAGGCAAACGAACCGGACTTTTAGGAGCCACATTTAATTCCCAGGATCGATAAAAACTACAGGAGGCTAATCGCTTTCGCAATGTCTCCGGTTGTTGATACATTTTGGGAACCTGAGACAGAGATGTTTCTAAGGGATTATGTTCCCAATTCGGTCGCAATAGTCCGAGTTCCTGTGGCGTGGAATACTTGATATCTAAGCCACTAGAATCAATGTACTTAAAGGGTTGAGGTGCATGAGGATCACGCTGTTGGGTCAATGTTTCTAGACCAATTTCATAGAACTGACCTTTAAAAGTTATTCTGAGGTTGTAGTTTAGGGGTGGCTCATTTGGAACAGACATGGACAAGGCGATCGCTAAATTATCTACCTTGCTGCGTGTCACCATATCACGAAGACCACCTAATTCGGAAATATTGGACTGTAGCTGACCTTTTGCTGACGCGGCTAGGAGTGAGAATATCTCTAAAAAAGATGTTTTACCTACTCCATTTGCACCAATCATCACCGTTAGAGGTCGCATATCCACTTGTACGGAAAACAAGCGACGGTATCCTTCGATGGTTATGTGTTCAAATGAGTTCATATTTGGATTTATTTCACTTGTTTATAGTTACTGGAATGATTAGACTCTGACTTTGAACGTTTCGCGTTCATTTCAAGAGTATCACAAAAATAAATAGCCTTAAATTATAGCGTACTTTGGGCTTTTTTTGTAGCTAATTTGTAGCTAACGCCCTATTTACGAGTGCCGACCTGTAAGATAAAAAGCGATAATGAACGTCAACTGTTGGTAGTGAGCAAACGTATTCACGTTACAATTCCCGACTATATTTATGAAACTTTAGAGCAATGGGCAGACAACGAAGGCAGACCCAGAGCGAGTTTAGCTGCCTTTTTGATTGAGGTAGCTGTATTAGAAGCTCAAAAGACCGGACAGATACCACCCAAGCCAGAAAAACCAGATAAAGGCAGATAAGGATGATTTATGTCAATTCAGCGCCAATGGATAACTAACAGTCGCATCCCCTGGTTTTTGGGTCGAGTGTTGTGCTGTGTGAGTTTGGGACTGACTATTGCTTGTCAAGCAGAACCTCCCTCTGGGGTGAATTCTCCAGGAACGTCTGCTGAATCTGTCGTTTCCTCTAGTTCTACCGAACCAGCCACTCAGACTAACTCATCGTCAACGGATAGCCACAGAACTATAAAGAGCAGCAGGTAGCCAATCAAGACGCGATCGCACTCTCTATAATTAGAGTTAGCTCCTCTAATGTTTGTGCTATGTCCGTAACAGAATTACTCCCAACACTGCAAAAACTATCTCGTGCTGATAAGTTTCGGCTTATGCAATTCTTAGTTGCACAGCTAGCTCAAGAAGAAACTGATGGGTTACAGCCTAGTCAGACTTATCCCGTTTGGTCACCTTATGATGCGTTTGAGGCGGCGGATACCATGCTCAAAGCACTGGAAGCCCAGAATAGTAATGACCATGCAGAATGCTGAACGATACTTGTTCACTGTAGCTGATTCTACATTTGGTGCGGCGAGTCTTCGACCCTATTTGCCCATTACCCTGACATATCAAGGAAAATCGATTACATCTTCGGGCTTGCTTGACACGGGAGCGGCGGTTAACGTACTACCCCATGAGCTAGGTATTGAGTTGGGTGCAGTTTGGGAGCAAGCGACAACGCCACTACAGTTAACAGGTAATCTCGCTCAATTTGAGGCTCGTGTCCTAATTATGTCAGCGGTAGTTGCCCAATTTAATCCTGTGCAGTTGGTGTTTGCATGGACTCAAGCCTCTGGTATTCCCTTATTGTTAGGACAAGCTAATTTTTTTCTGGAATTTGATGTTTGTTTCTATCGCTCTCAATCGGCTTTTGAGATACGACCGAAAGACTCTTCAGCGTAAGGATGTCGTGCTTGCTTGGTCTGTTTAAGTTTTTGCGATCGCACTATTCGTAGTTAGCAATAAGAGATACACGGCTTCCGAAAAGGTTGAATATTCTCGATTTTTCTATTGCACTATTTTAGCTGGGTCACGCCAGTAGGGTGCGTTAGCGCTAGCGTAACGCACCAACTTACTTATTAACCCCCTAATTGACTCAAACGCTTGATAATTTTCAAAACGTTGTAGAGTTCATTCCCTCGATTATCAATCACAAACTCATCCGATAACGCATACTTAGGCGTTTCTTCTCGTACTAACTTGACAAACCTAAAATTGACGCCATTGGTAATCATACCAAACGTGGGTGTTTCCGGGTTGGGGTCGGCTAGCATATAAGTTAGAATTTGGGCTAACCCTTCTTCGATAGAGAACGCCGTTTGCTTGGATTCGATAACCGTAACCCAGAAATTTTGTTTCAGAACCAGGATGTCAATTCTACCTTCGATAATAACAGTTTCATCCTCTGCCAGAATCTCCAATGATTTTTCCGCTTTGATGTGAAAGGGAGATAGATATAAACCCGCAATAAATAAAAGCGGACTGACAATTGTTAATTTAACAACATTTTCTAACAACGGCGGATATTCGACTAAATTGAAATATCCCTCCTGCACCCGATCAAGTTCTTGTTTCTCTATATCCGTTAATTCGGGGAGATTGGTTTGCCATTCCCAAAAAAACTGGTCATCCCGAATGCGCTGAAGACTGAATTTATCAATTAGGTAGCGTAAATCTATTCTTTGGGCTTTTAGAGTTTCAACCATAAGACTTTATTTGTGATTACTTCGGTATAGGAATAGCAGTTAGCCGTCATAAGACATCATGTAGAGACTAATCTGGCACATCTGACTAGAAAATCGGTGAGGAGGGCGGGTTTTGTTGTTCATTTATCGGTGAGGAGGGCGGGTTTTGTTGTTCATTTATCGGTGACTATCTAATTGAATCCCTAAACCCGCCCCTACAAATTGTCCCTAAACCCGCCCCTACAAATTGTCCCT
>CAKZMA010001594.1 GCA_937127375.1 uncultured Coleofasciculus sp.
TGGCGCTAGGTACGGGTTTTGGGGTTAATTTTTTATGTAGCATCGTAAATCCACCATTATCAAACTAACGTGTCGGAAGTTCCGTGCTACGATGTCAGCAACCCGCTTTCTCGGTGAGGCTGAATGGTACTTTTTTCAGACCGATAATCAAGCCCGATTCACTATAAAATAAGCAGGTTACTCATCGTAACCAGAGCATCTTGCTCTCTGATCTGATGAATAATCGGCTACAATTCTCCAAAAATGAGATGCTTCTCTGGCAACTCCCTTTTGATATTTTGCGACAAGCGTTTTTTTCTGAACAGGGGAATGTCAAAAATGTTTATTTAATGAATTCTTCTGTATTGAAACTTAATATAACTTAACAATTTAACGAACCTTAGAGATAGGAACACAACTGATTAATCACTGTGGACAATTGTCTCCTTGTTCCGTTACCATTGAGCCGATTATAGTTTTAACGATGACACAACGAGCTGTAGCTTCAATCGGTTGTGTTCCTCCAGTAGACTGGGGAATTGCGGCTGTAACCCCTATGTTTGTATCGGGACTATTTCCAGCTACCTTAGCTAGATTTCCTTGATAATCAAATTCAATCGTTCTTTTCTCGTCATCAGAACTTAAATCACAGCTTACAGAACCAGTTGTATTGGCTGTAGTATCAATATTAGAACATAAAATAACTTGTCCTGCTTTAATGTCTAAACCCTCATTTAACGGCTTCCAGGGGAATGTTGTTGTTCCTTCTGGATAAACGGCAACCTTTAATTGATCTGAGTCAGTTTTGAAACTAACACTATAACTCTTTTTCGTTCGTTTCGCTTCCCGCTGCGCTTGCTGCAATGCCACAAATATGCCATCATTAACCTTAGCCACCCGTTGACGGTTGACAAAAGCGAGCCAACCTGGTGCCGCGATCGCGCTCAATACAGCTATCATGAGTACGACAACAATCAACTCAATCAGAGTAAATCCTGCCCCTGAGCAATGAGCTTGTTGCCTTTGACGAGAGGCTTGCTGGAGTTTTTTGATCAACGTTAGGTTACTCATAGGTTTTGCCATTAGGCTACAGGTAATATTTATTGGGTGAACAGAAAACCGTTTCCTCTGACTAGAATACTTGACGTCGGAAAAAAGGTAGAATATTTGTCATCGTAATCCTCATTCTGCAGAATCGGAATTCGTGCCAAGGCGTTGCCTCTCAGGTAGACTCGTGCTGTCGGGATGGACGGATTTAATAAATTCATACAGACGACAAAGCTATTTACTGTTGAATCATCAGGAATTCGTTGCTCGCCCACCTTACAATTTACTACTGGAGCATTGGAGTCGGGTTCATCGGGTTCATCAATATAGTCGATTAAGGTTGCACCTTCCTGTTCACCGCCCGGTGTGTTCCATTGGTTCATTTTCAATGTTAGGCTACCCTTGCCGTCCAGGTTAAAGGGTTGAAATCCGGCTGGGTCAGGAGCAATCTCATCAGTTCCATCTTGATTAAAATCTAGAGCATCCCGAAGTTCATAGCGAACGATACGGGCGCTGGGTGACCATAAGTTATTGATATTTTGTTCTGTATCAACCAAGGAATAGGCGACGAGCGAATAGACAAAAGTATCATTCTCATTCGTCTTCGTACCAACTATTGTACCACTTAGGACATCATCCTTTGCCAAAAATCGCCGTTTCCAGAAGACGAGAATAGGTTGACAACTGTCGGCATCATTTGGACATTTCAGAGCAGTATCCAGCGCACCTTTAATTCCATCAGGATTTATGCTAGTCAATGCCTCTTCATTGTAGATATAAACCGCCTGCTGCATATCTTGAGCCATGTAATCCAAGGCAGACTGAATATCTTGTTCTGTGGTGGTTTTCGCCTGTTCCCGGCGGTCAGTTTGCAAGAAGTTGATCATAAATCCCAGTACCGGGGTGATGATCAAAGCTGCCATAATCAGAGCCACTAACAGTTCAATTAGGGTAAAACCACCCGGGTGATCAGACTGCCGTTTTAGCTGGCTTTTGAGGATAAATTTGAGGGAACTCAGCATGGGCGTTTCTGGGGGTAAAGTGAGGACAGATCAAGGAACGAAGGCTGGTTCTTGATTATTCGATTAATTCCTGCAAACGGTCAAAGTTGGGGTTTTGGGGAGCCACGGCTGTGGTGATTTCCAGCAGGGGTTGTTTAGATTTTTTCCCCAAGGTGACGCCTGCAGCAGCAGCTTGCTTGGAATTATTATCATCATCCGACTTTTCTAAGTCGCCGGTTTCTTTAAATGCAGAAGCTCTATAAACCCGAATCCCCAGCTTGTAGCCCTCTTCCGCTCTTACGTAATTCACTTGTGAGTCGTTGTCATTAGCTTGCGGGTGATACCCAACCGCCTGCACAATCATATCCGTGGTGCTATCCTTGCTACAGCCTGCTGTATCGTCCAGATCAATACAGTAGAGTGTGGTGACATTTATATTCGGGGCTGTTGTGGTGCTGCTGCATTGATCATCCGCACAAACCTTCTTTGATGTGGTTACCGCATCTACCTGTCCTGATGGTTCTTGACAGTAATCTGAGATCACATAGCCTTGAAAATTTTGTCCACAGGTCAATGTTCCCGTCGCCTCGGGTGCATTAATGTCCTTAAACTTGTCATTGCTAATCGGTGGGTCGAGAATGATGTCAGCCCGTACCCCATCAATATAAGTTCTTGCCGCTTGCGTTGCTAGTTCCACCCGTCGCGCCTGCACCCGGGTAGCCACCGAGAGGACAACGACGGGGGAGAGTGCCACCATTAAAATGCTAACCACCATCAGCGCCATTAAGGATTCAATAATCGTGAATCCGGCTTGGGTGGATTGGGGATGGAGGTGTCGCTTGAGCTTATTCATGGTTGCTACAGATTGAGTTGGAGCATCGACAAGAGATTCGGGCTGATTAGGGGCAGCTACTGGGGCGTTCCGTTTCCGGCAGGGCGAAATCACCAGTATTACCGTTTTGATCTAGGGTTTTGGCACAGAGTAAGGGTTTAAGCCACCGATCATTCCGGCTCACTTCCCGGAAGAATAGATTCGGTTCTTCGTCCGGTGAGACAGCAAAGTTTTGGGCAAACAGGTCAGGAATCTGAGACAACAGTCCCACATCAAATCCCCATGCCCGCCCAGGGGCTTCGTAAGCTGGCTGTTTGCCATTGTTACCCGTTCGATAAAACTGTGGGTAGCCAAACAGCCCTCCAGCTGCGGCTGTTGCACTACCTTTCGGTAACTGGTAGAAGGGAGCTGTAGCATAAGAACTCCGCCCGATTTGGATAAATGACCCGTCAATTTGAACCGATTGATCAGGGTTAGAACCGACTAGCCAGTTTTCCAAAAAGCGAGGGAAAACTGATAATGCACCTCCGATATCCCCTTCATGATCCCCTTCCCCTACCTTGGGGCGTGAAGGGGAGTCTTTGCTTGCCATCACTAGGTTGAAGATGGTGGTATCTGCCGGAGCGGTAGATACTGTGGCTCTGGGTTGCCAGTGAACTTGCCCAGCATTATTGCGCTCGCTGCTTGGTTGATCATCATCGATAGTCGTTGCTTGCAGTTGCAGGATTGGTAAAAGCAGGGGTTGACCTGTGAGATCAGCGCTGCCATCGGTTAGGCGGTAAATTGTACCGTTTTGATCAGCTACTCCTAGGTAAAATAGGGGATCTTGGGCTCTGTGGTCGAACCTTTTCCCGCCATCTGTCTGGACAAACCATAATGTGTTGGTTCCTAGGCGGGGAGAAATTCGATCACCACCACCATTTGTACTTAAGTTGGCAAGGTAATCACCACAAGCAACTTTTGTCTTCCACAGACCACAATATTTTTCTGTATTATATTCCCAATTCTCTTCAGGGAAAGGTTGTGCTGTATCGTCAGCTTCGGGATTAGAACCAGTAGTCGTATCGTTATTAGCGATTCCTAGAGGAATAGGTTTATTACTGGCTGAGAAGAAAAGTGTGTTGGTTGCCGTGTCTCTGAGAAAGGCAATTCGGCGGGGTTTACCAATAGCATCTCCCTGAGGGGGCAACGCGGTGGTTCCGGCGACGAGATCCGTTGCCAATGTATCAATTGCTTCGATCGCTTTTGCGTTTCCATTCCCTGGAATTCCCACCTTCCAGTCGCCAGGTGTACAATCAGCAACAGCCAGTTTATCGCAATACTCCATCACATATTCGGGAGCGTCATCAACCCGTCGCTGCACAGGCGTAACCATGTTATTGAAGTAAGAACTGTTTAGTGGTGCAGGGCTGCTATTTTCTGAATACTTCTTATCCGTGAGCTGTCGCCCCGACGGAAATGGAGCGGGTGTAATATCGTCTAGGGGAGTGGTTAGCGGATCAGGGGTCGCCAGAGGAAAACTACTGTCAGTAGTCGGGCGATTACTAGAAAGTCCATTGATGGCAAAATCGTTATTCCAGAACCCATTCCACAGGCGCTTATGTTCAATCTCCTCGGCTGAATCAATATCGTCTGCACCACTATCATTGGCATTGGCTACATTATCAATCTGATTATTTCGCAGATCGTAATCGCCTTCATTGCGATACCCTTCCCGGAAACTACTGGAAAGGAGGGTGATGGCATCAGAAAGCACAGTAGCATTTCGCCATTCATCACCATCGTTACAAAATTCGGAATCGTCTACTCGGGTATCACCAACCCGACAGGCGAAGTCTTGGTTTATATTGTCTTCTGAACGACCGTAAAATGTAGCAAAATCCGCATTCGGCGTAATATCATCAGGAGCTTTAAACTCTTGTTGGAGTACCCCACTTTGGCTTTGATGAGGATTAAATCCTTCTAACGTCTTACCCGTTTCAGCCGGTTGCGCCTTGATGTAAACGGGCAAATTGCTGGCTAAAATTAACCCTTTTTCCTCCTCGCGAAAACCCCTTTCTCGGTAAAGCTTGGCACCATTGACGAGCATGATTCCATTCGGATGACGGGTGGGGTCGAGTTCAAAATCAGTGGCAGCTATTTTAGAGTTTGAATCCCTTTTATTTAAATTCGTGGTATCGTCACTGGCATCAGGCAAAGCATCATCGCGGGTGGCATAGATAATGCCACTGTTGGGTAACATGTACTCTGTGTAATTTGGGCTGCCAACCGGACTGTCTTCTGCGTCACTCTGGCGCAGTTTATCTAAATCCAAGACAGTGGTGCGAATTTCTAAGGGATAGCGCTGTTCAATCGCCAAGCCGTAGTCGTGATTGAGTGTATAGTCTGTGGTGAAAGTAACACCACCCGCAGGAATTGTCGTGATATCTGGAGAGTCTCCATCCACTGCCTTGATTTGTCTGGCATCCATAAAGGCAGTTTCTTGAATCGCACCATAAGGCAGTGTGTAACTTCCTGGTGTCTCTGTAGGGGTTCCAATGTCTCCAAAAGTTGCATTTCCACTCAGTCTGCCGTAAATTTGCACCGCACAGTTGGTTGCATCATAAGCGGCTTTAGCGGCAAGACTGGCATCAGTTTTCTGTTCTCCATTTGCTTCTGTGGCGTCTTTGAGCAGGGGATGGACAGGACGACCATTGGGATAAACTTGTCTTCTGAGATATTTGACGATATCAGTGTCAATGTCGCTGTTGGGTGGTCTGTAGGTAATCCCGTTTACTGAACGGGCACCATTACCTGTCCGTGGACCTACTCCCAAATCCAAGGATAAATCCCCACTCACATCCGGCAAGTTTAGTCCTGATTTTTTGTGGTTTCTGGCGCTTCTCCAATCCGTGGGATCGTAATACATGGCAACACAGGCGATAGGGTTTCTGGCAACCTGTGGAGGTGGACTGTCTGATGAATTGAGTTCTTCTACAGCTTGGGTGTAGTGATAAACAGCCGCCGCCCGCATTTTCAGGAAAGGACGATTTTTCCCGGTTTTATCTTCAAGCTCTGCCAGAACAGCAGGTGTGCCCGCTGGCGTTCCTGGAGCCGTGACATCAATCGGTGTGCCATCTGCTGCCCTCGGCACAGGCATCCAATCGGGCCAGATGACCTCGGAGGTATTGGGAATCGTCATATCGTCGTCATAAGCCAGATAAAGCCCTGCACCCGTGACCACACGCAAACCGCCAATGGGTTCATAGGCGTCTGTGGGTTGTTTGGCTGATGCCTCTTCCCAGAAGCCATTACGAGTGATATCCCCGGCATCTGCTAAGGTTGTCACCCTGGTGACGCGAGCGCGTGTTTGATCGGCTGGGTCATCCCATGTCGTATCTTTGATCGGTTGTTCTTTTTCTTGTCCCACCCATTCACCGTTTTCATATCTCAGTTCGGGCAGGTTATTGCCAATCAACACGCGATCGCCCACGTATTGTTCCTTGTTGAGTTGTTCCTGAGTCTCGAACTCTGTGGCTTTTGGCAGGAGTGTATCATCTGTACCTGTATTGAGGCTGACTTTGGCATAGCCTGTAGCCGTTGTAGTCGAAATAGCGATATTACCCGCATCTGGTGCAAAGGGATAGATCCAGTCGTTTGGAGGACGCAATGTGTCGGCATTACTGTCATCTATTTGTAGGGTGATGTTTAAGTTTTCATCAACACCAAAGGGAACTTCTGCATAAGGAACCCGGCGGGTGCGCTTTCTAAAATAGCGGTCTAATGCTTTTTCTTGGGCATCTGCTGCATCAATACCCCGCGCTTCAAAGTCTTTTTGATCATCAATAACTTCTTGGGGCAAAGACTTCCTAGCTTTCCCT
>CAKZMA010001595.1 GCA_937127375.1 uncultured Coleofasciculus sp.
GACCAATCATCGAACTTGGGCGTAAACCGCTTCCGAAAGTGTGGGAATTTCAGCGTAGCGCCCCAGCAATGACTGAACTATCCCATAGCCGCAAGCCGCAAGCGTACCTAAAAAGATCACGTTGGATAGGGTTTCTATGAAAAAGTTCGCTCCCAGTCCTCTGCCGAGAATATCTATGGCAAAACTACAGAGAACTAAAAGAATATCTAAAAGAATTGCCTGCATTGTGTTGAACCGGATAAAATGGGCAATCCTTTCGTTTCTAACGACCAGCAAGAACAAAACGAAAAAAATGATAATTCCGGCTAAACCGAAAGGGACTAATCTGAAAACAATAGCTACCGGGAGTAAAAGTATTTCTAAAGCAGTTCCCAAAAGCGGAATTTGGCTCAATAAAGGCAACCTCAACTGGAGCGCAAACTGCATTACATAGAATAAAGGCAGTAAGTAGGTAAGGGAAGCAAAAATTCGATCTTTAACCGTCGTCGATCCGCGCCAAGTCATCTTTGGTTCTCCTTTTTGGGTTTGGGGGGCAAATCGTTATCCAACTATGTTCAGGATAGCGTAGATGACCTATTTCGATGAACGCTGTCATCTGTTATGGGTCTTATGTCAGGATTTAAGGACTATTTCCGACTCGGACAGTAGTTCAGTTTATTGTCCCAGATGATAAACTATTCAAGGTTAGCGATGCGGAAACCCATTTCGCACTCATATTGCTCCGGTTGATGGGGTGTGAGTTTACGAATGGCATGACCACATCCCAGCTTACCCCGACGCCAACGGGGTTGACCCTTGCTGTCAGCCAGCAAACAGCTTTGACAAACTTGAGTCGGGGAGAGAATTTGCTCTTCGGTAAGGATAACTAACATAGAACGCCTCCGGTTAATTCCACTAGAGCGCTGATCCCATGATAATTTACGTCTTTAGCTAGAGGCTCTTTATCAACACAGAGCTTAACTTTCATCCATTGGATACTTACCTCTGAGAAACGCAGGGGAGATGGGTCAGGGTTTGAGCAAAGCAACGGCAACGGGCAATGTGGTAAAACGTTTATGAACCCAACTGGACGGCAAAGCATCGTAAGGGATTGACGGACGTGACTCAAACAAACTTAGATTTTCTCGCCCAAACAGACCCAGAAATCGCTGAGGGAATAAGCCAAGAACTTCAACGCCAGCGTGACCATCTGGAACTGATTGCTAGTGAAAACTTTACCTCCCCGGCGGTACTGGCGGCTCAAGGCTCAGTGTTAACCAATAAGTACGCTGAAGGCTTACCCGGAAAGCGCTACTATGGCGGTTGTGAATTCATCGATAAGGTCGAACAGCTTGCCATTGACCGGGCTAAACGGCTCTTTGGTGCAGCTCATGCGAATGTCCAACCCCATTCCGGCGCTCAAGCCAATTTTGCCGTATTCCTGGCGCTGCTCAAGCCGGGAGACAGGATTATGGGGATGGATTTATCCCATGGGGGACACCTCACCCATGGTTCGCCTGTGAATGTGTCGGGGAAGTGGTTTAAGGTTTGTCACTACGGCGTTAATCCGGAAACCGAGCAACTGGATTATGATCAGGTGCGCGAACTTGCCCTCAAAGAACGCCCCCAGATGCTGATTTGTGGCTATTCGGCTTATCCGCGTATTATTGACTTTGAAAAATTCCGCAGCATTGCGGATGAAGTGGGCGCTTACCTACTGGCGGATATTGCTCACATCGCGGGTTTAGTGGCGACAGGTCATCATCCGAACCCAATTCCTCATTGTGATGCTGTTACGACAACCACACACAAAACCCTGCGGGGAACCCGAGGCGGCTTAATTCTCACCCGTGATCCTGACATCGGCAAAAAGCTGGATAAAGCGGTGTTCCCAGGAAGTCAGGGCGGTCCATTAGAACATGCGATCGCGGCGAAAGCTGTGACGTTTGGTGAAGCGTTACAACCCGCATTTAAAGACTATTCGGCGAATGTGATTGAAAATGCCCAAGCCCTTGCCAGTCAATTGCAAAAACGGGGTTTGAAAATTGTCTCTGGCGGGACGGATAATCATTTAATGCTGGTGGATTTACGCTGTATTTCCATGACCGGGAAACGAGCAGATCAACTGGTGAGTGGTGTGAATATTACCGCGAATAAAAATACGGTTCCCTTTGATCCAGAGTCTCCCTTTGTCACCAGTGGCTTACGTCTCGGTTCCCCGGCGATGACGACACGCGGAATGGGCGTGGCTGAATTTATCGAGATTGGTGATATTATTGCCGATCGCTTACTCAATCGGGAGGATGAAACCATCGCCGCTGATTGTCGGCGTCGTGTGGCACAATTGTGCGATCGCTTTCCCTTATATCCCCATCTGAATATTCCTGTACCCACAATGGTGTAATTTGGTCATTCGTCTGATGTCCCTTGTTTTCTCCCTGTTCCCTGTTCCCTGTTCCCTGTTCCCTGACGAATAAACCCATGAGCGCAGAAATCATTTGTGTTGGTACAGAGTTACTGCTAGGGGATATTCTGAATACGAATGCCCAGTTTTTAGCCTGCGAATTGGCAGATCTGGGTATTCCTCACTACTATCAAACCGTTGTCGGCGATAATCCCTCGCGGTTAAAGCAAGTCTTGGCAATGGCGTGCGATCGCTCGGCGATTCTGATATTCACGGGAGGGCTTGGACCGACACCCGATGACTTGACGACGGAAACCTTAGCGGATTTCTTTGGCGTTCCCCTAATTGAGCAAGTTGACATCATCGAGGATATTGCTCGCAAATTTGCTCAACGGGGGCGGCAAATGACCGCCAATAATCACAAGCAAGCCCTGATTCCGGAAGGGGCAAAGGTTTTACCGAACCCCAAGGGAACCGCACCGGGTATAATTTGGCAACCGCGCCCCAGTTTAACCATTCTCACCTTTCCCGGTGTTCCCAGTGAAATGCAGCGGATGTGGCGAGAAACGGCGGTTCCCTATCTCAAAGGTCAAGGTTGGGGAGAGCAAATTATCTACAGTCAAACCTTACGATTCTGGGGGATTGGGGAATCCGCGTTAGCCGAAAAAGTCGCGTCATTTTTTGACTTAGCCAACCCCACCGTCGCCCCCTACGCCTCTCAGGGAGAAGTCCGGTTACGGGTTAGCGCCCGTGCGCCGTCTCAAGGGGAAGCATTACAGGTAATTGAACCTGTTGTCAAGCAACTGCGGCAAATTGCTGGGGCTGACTATTTTGGTTCAGATACAGATACCCTAGCCTCGGTTGTGGGTCAGCTTTTAATCGATGCCAATCAAACCGTGAGTGTAGCGGAATCCTGTACGGGAGGCGGTGTAGGCAGTATGCTGACAGCCGTTCCCGGAAGTTCTGACTATTTTAAGGGGGGGATAATTTCTTATAGCAATGACGTGAAAGTGTCCTTACTGGGGGTTAAGTCATCAGAGCTGGATAAATGGGGGGCGGTGAGTAAACAGGTTGCCCAGCAAATGGCATTGGGTGTGCGATCGCGGCTGACGACGGATTGGGGTGTGAGTATTACTGGCATTGCTGGACCCGGCGGTGGGAATGACTCTAAGCCGGTGGGGTTGGTGTATATCGGTCTGGCGACGCCAGATGATCGGGTGGAGTGTTTTAAATATAACTTTGGTCGCGATCGCGATCGGGCTTCGGTTCGTCATTGGAGTGCCTGTTATGCCCTCGACCAACTGCGACGCCGATTATTGCAGCAATACCATTAGGCTCACCTCTAACTTGAGTTATAACTGAAAGTAGGGAAGCCAAAACCGTTGCGATCGCAGGATCGACTTCATATTCCATTTAGGGGATAGCTAGGCTGTGGGGTTGTGTGTTATGCTGAACGTTAAGAAATGCAACAGATGGGTTAAAACGATCCAGACGGTGTATAGGAATAGGAAAACCGCTCAGTTTAATATCAGCGTCATAGTCTTAACTTGGGCAAGGTTTTCACCAAAGCGCCCAATAAAGCGCCCAAGAGTTCCCCAAGTAGTGCCGAGCAAGGCTTCTAGCACTCGTCCTGTTGTTAAGACGGTCAAAAACCTATTAAGTTGTCTCACAGGAGCATTCAGTTTAATGGATTATATAGAAAAGGTGTTGGAAAAACTGAAAGAATGGGCACGCGAGCTGGTTGGAACCCTCTTGGGTCCTGAACCGCAGCCGGAACCCGAACTCATCCCCATTCCGGTGAATAATCCACGCCGTCGTTCGCGGTAATTAGTTAACGTGGCGAATGAAGCTCGGAGTTCTTTGAGTATTCTCGTCCTGCATGGTCCAAACTTGAATCTTCTAGGACTCCGAGAGCCTGGTATTTATGGGTCTGTGACCTTGGCAGAAATTGACAAACTCCTACAACAGGAGGCGAGTTCATTATCCTGCCAAGTTGTGACGTTACAGTCCAACCATGAAGGCGTTTTGGTTGATGCCATACAAGCAGCGAGAACGCAAAATCATGGGATATTAATCAATGCTGGTGCTTATACCCATACCAGTGTAGCCCTACGCGATGCCTTAGCCGCCGTAGCCCTGCCTGTAGTGGAAGTCCATCTGAGTAATATCTATCAGCGCGAACCATTTCGACATCACTCATTCATCGCCCCCGTAGCTGTCGGTCAGATCAGCGGTTTTGGTGCCGAAAGTTATCGCTTGGGACTCTTAGCTCTCGTCCATACCCTGAAAACAGGGGCAAGAGCGAATTAATGCAGCATTCTCTTCTGTGCCGATTTCAAGGAGCATTACTGGGTAGCTTGATTGGTGAGCTGGTCAGCCATCACCTTGATCAAGGACTCGGTGATTCAGTTGGTAGAAAATCGCTTCAGTTCACCAAACGCCAACCCAAACCGAGTCAGTCTCCCCTCTGTATGCCCAAACTCTCCCCTTGGAGTCAAATCGCCACTTGTGGAATCGAGAGTTTAATTGACACAGGCAGGCTGAATCTAGACGATTGGATCAGTCGCTGTAGCCAAACCCAACCCTCACTCCTAGAATTGAAAGGGAAAGCCCAAAGCAGCGAAGCAGCAGTGGCAACGCTGCAAATGGCGCTTTTTTTTCACGAAAATCAAGAGTCGTTACGGCAACACCTGGTTCAGGCGGCAGCAATTTGGCAACTCGAAACCGACGCCTCGGCGGGGGTGTGGGCAATCGCTACCGCCATGGCTCTGACGCTCACCGAAACCCTTAACCGAACAACCCTGATTCCCCACATCCTGAGAGGCTTGGGGACAGAACAAACCATCTTAACCTACCGATTACAACAGGTTCAAACCCTCATAGAAGCAGGTGCAGATTTAGAAACCACCACGAGGAAGGTGCGCCGTCTACCCGCAAATTTAGGTAATAGGGGGGATGCCTCAGATATGGCGGTAGCTTTAGCCTTTTATTGTTTCCTCTATACACCCGAAGATTTTCGTCTCTGTGTCATCCGTGCCGTTCGTAGCGGTTACCAAAACCCAATTACGGCGGCTTTGACAGGGGCATTAGCGGGTGTTTATAACGGTATCAACGGTATTCCAGTAAGCTGGCGAGTTGCTGCCCTAAAAATTCCGGTCTTCAAAAAGAGGCAAAAATTAACAGACCAATTACTAGCGGTTTGGCTAGGGGTTTACGATCAAAACCAAATCAATGGTCGGTACAAACAAGCAGCCGTTGCTGCACCGAATATCATTCAACGTCGTTTATAAGTTATAGATAGGTGGGTAAGCCATGTTTTGTCAGCTAAAAAGAGCTAAACTCAAACCATTACAGCCGACTAACTCAAACCCAATCAACTGACCGCAAATCCCCACCTGTCTGCCTCGCGGTTTCACCGCTACCGCTCACCTAAAAAGGCAACTCTTCTGCTATGAAAACGCTCCACTCGTTGACGCAACAACTAAACCACCTGCGGCAAAAATCTGAGCAATTTCGTACCATCCTTCCATTCGTCGGGTCTGATGGTCATCTTTCCCCTGAGCAAAAAAAGCCAGGTCATCCGTTAAAACAAACCCTTTCTTTCCTGGGGACAAAAGGCAATCCACCACCATCAGCAAAGCGGCAAGGACGTTCACCCGTCATGTTTATCCTAGCCGTCGTTTCTCTCACCAGCGTGATGGGAAACCGTTTTTACAATCAACCAACCCTCGATGTTGGTAGGGATGCCCCCTATACCATCCGCGCTCGCTTTGACGCCAGTGTTGAGGATACTAAAACCACAGAAGAAAAACGCAAAGAGGCTCGGACGGGTTCGTTCCCGGTTTTAATGATTGACAAATCTCTGACTCAAGAGATTGATCAAAACCTACAACAATCATTGGACAAAATAGACCAATGGCGAGAAATTAGTGGTTCGTTTCCGTTTGTGCCAACCTCGGTGCTATCCGCCACCACCCAGCAGTATATGCGTCAGAGTGAAGCATGGGAATGGCAAGCTATTGTGGCTTTCGTCGAAGATAATGCTCCGGTCAACCCCTTTGAGCCTGGAGTGGTTATCCCGAACCGAGAGAAAAAACCGTTGACTCGGGAGTTTATCCAAGCGGTAAGCGAATTGCAAAGTTACCGTCAAGTAGCGTCTACTCCAGCCTTCTCTGAGTTGATGCAGACAGCCAGTAAAGCTCGTCAGGGTTACCAAAAGGCAGTGGCTCAACTCTCATCAAGTGTAACCCCGGAATCAACTCCTGCCTACGATGCATCCGTACTCGATCTGTCTGATTCCGCTTGGCAGAAAACTCGACAGGGAATTCAGGATGCCACTCGCCACATTCTCACCCAAGGAATTCCGCCGGGATTGCCCTCGGATCTATTAGACAATGCGGTAGCGGTGCAGGTGAGTACGCTGATTCCGGCTGAGGCACAACCCTTAGCCGTGGAATTCCTGACCTCTAACTTAAAGCCCAATCTCATTGAAGATACAGAACAAACCAAGCGTCGGGCAGAACAAGCCGCTCGCTCTGTAGATCCGGTGATGGTGACGGCTCAAGAAGGAGAAGTCATTGTCGAAGCGGGCGAGGAAATTACCCAGGCGGATTTTGTCCTGCTGGATTACTATGGCTTGAGTCGTCGCGAAATTAACTGGATCGGGCTGATTGGATTTGGCGGTTTGGTTACTGGGGGAGTTGGTATTTTTTGGTTAGTCGAACGTCGAGTCCATCCTCCCCTGCGGCGACGCGACCATATTTTGGTGCTGCTGTTGAGTGTAAGTACGCCCGTCTTGGCACTATTGGGAGGGCAATATAATAGCCTGCCCGCGATTGGGTTGTTAGTGGGGAGTTTCTATGGGTCAAGTTTGGGTGCGACTGTGGTGACACTGTTGACCGGCTTGGTCACGTTTAGTATGGAGGTGAGCTGGGAATTTTTAATCGCGGGTGGTACCGGGGGTTTAGTGGGGGCGTTAGTTGCCGGACGGATGCGATCGCGGGAGGAATTGGCGTTGTTAGGCGGTATCGTGGGATTGACCCAGGGCAGCGTTCATCTCGTCCTGAATCTGATTATGAGTGCCAGTGCTGGCACAATTTGGTACGCGGTGCTACCGGGTGCGGCTCTCTACGGGGTATCGGGGCTAGCCTGGAGTATTGTGGCATTGGGACTCTCTCCTTATCTAGAACGCTTGTTTGATTTGGTGACGCCAATTCGGTTAGCGGAGTTGTCCAATCCCAACCGTTCATTGCTCAAACGGTTAGCCACGGAAGCGCCAGGAACATTCCAACATACCTTGTTTGTTGCCTCGTTAGCCGAAGCCGCCGCTCGTGAACTTCACTGTAATGTGGAACTGGTTCGGGCTGGTACTTTGTATCACGATATTGGTAAAATGCATGATCCGTTGGGATTTATTGAAAATCAAATGGGCGGTCCGAATAAACATGATCAAATTAACAACCCCCGTAAGAGTGCCGAGATTATTAAAAAGCATGTTTCTGAAGGGTTGGTCATGGCTCGCAAACATCAGTTACCGAAAGCCATTCGGGATTTTATTCCCGAACACCAAGGTAAATTGCTGATTTCCTATTTTTACTTTCAAGCCAAACAACGCACTCAGGAACAGGGGGGAGATTCGGTCAAAGAAGCAGACTTTCGCTATGATGGACCGATTCCTCAGTCGCGAGAAACCGGAATTGTCATGTTAGCCGATGCCTGTGAAGCGGCGCTGCGATCGCTTAAAGATGTTACCCCGGACACCGCCTTAATCACGGTTAAGAAAATCCTCAAAGCCCGATGGGAAGATAAGCAGTTAGTTGATTCGGGGTTAACCAAAGAAGAATTATTGATTACGGCGGAAGTCTTTGTCAAAGTTTGGCAACAGTGCAATCACCAGCGGATTGCTTATCCAAAAGCGGCTCTGAGTTGTCAACCCTCTTCTCCAGTTTGAGCGATACCCAATCTGCTTTTGTCACCCCTGAGAAAACTCGAGTCAACCCTTGACTTTTTTTGTTAGTTCAGGTATTTTTTTACCATGGGAAAATGTGCGCTCCTATAGACCCTCGTTCGTAGTAAGGGCTTTAGCCTATCCAATAATCAAAACATCGACACAACATTATCACTCACATCCACTCTGACAAAAAAGGGAGCATCCCAATTTGGTCTATTGACTCTTTGAATGGGGCTGAAACTCTTGCAATTGCGTTACTTTAAGTAATGCTTTGTCCAAAACGGGATGCTCCCATAAAAAAAAGGCGGGTTGTGCATAAAAGTTATGGGTTTCTTGAGTTAATTTTTTCCCTAAACCCGTCCCGAAGTATCCTTTTAGAATCCCTGGTCATTTATGCCAGGGAGAAGTCAACTATTAATCAGGCTCTTGTCATTAGTCCCCTGAATCATGGATGGCTATAATTGATGTACCTCATACTCATAAAACGTTTTTTTGTCAAATCAACCCCAGAGCGAGTTGATTAAATTTGGTCATTAAGTACGTTTGTAGTATTTAATGATTTACGACTTTAGCTAGGAAAATAGACGTATTTTTAAGGCGTTGAGGCGTTTTATCCTTAAATTAGCTACAATAACAGCACAATACAGGATTCATTTTTTTGATACTACAACCAAAACCAACGTAAAGTCAAGCTTTTCCAGGACTGTCCAGCTTCAGCCCTAAATCCGATTATCTTGATAAATTTAAAACTCAACGGATAAATCGAAAAGGTTTAGTTATGTGACAACAGATCCACCGATGAAGGTTCAACCGGATAGGATTATATCCTGACTATATTGCCTCGATGATTTAAATCCCGTAGTCATTGACTTTTTTTGTTGTTTGAGGTACTTTTTTATCATGGGAAAATGTGCGCTCCTATAGACCCTCGATCACAGTAGGGAGAGTCACAGTAGGGAGAGTCACAGTAGGGAGAGTCACAGTAGGGAGAGTCACAGTAGGGAGAGTAGGAAGTTGCCATTAATTTCACGATCGCACAACCTGGGAAAAAGAGCGATCGCATCTAATTACCGAGATGCCAACACCCCCACGAGATCGCTCCTCACCTCTGCCAAGATAGCACCGCGCCGTTTCAACACCCGCTTCATCTCCTCAGACAATCCTGGATTGCTAGCAAACTCAGCATTTTCCACATTTGCCCCTCTCAAATCCGCCTGATTCAAATTGGCTCGACTCAGATTCGCGCCGCCGAGTTCAGCAATGCTGAGATTGGCGCGAATTAAGTTAGCATTGCCTAAATTGGCTAAGTAAAGGTTAGCCAGACTCAGATCAGCCAGACTCAAATCCGCCCCCTGTAAGTCAGCCCCAGTGAGGTTCGTGCGAATCAAGTCCGTCCCTCGTAGGTTGGCGCGAATCAGGTGGGCGTGGCTAGCATTGGCACGAATTAAGGTGGCTTGACTTAAATCGCTGAGGCTAAAATCAGTATTCCGTAGCTGAGTATTCCGTAATTTGGCACGGTTGAGTTTCGCTTGACTCAGATCTGATTCACTCAGATTCGCGCCGTCGAGATCCGCCCCTTGCAGATTAGCCTGTCCCAAATAAGCACGAATCATATAGGCGCTCTTAAGGTTCGCCTCTCTCAGGTCAGTATTCCCCAAATTGGCTCCTCTAAGTTTAGCGTCACTCAAGTTAGCGGCATAAAGACGAGCCTGGTAGAGATGAGCGCCTCTGAAATCCACTGTCCTCAAATTCGCGTAGTTTAAGGTTGTCCCGCCTAAATTGGCATCCGTGAGGTTAGCCCCTGCTAAATTTGCCTGAGTGAGATCCGCATTCGACAGCACCGCACCCCGTAGGTTCGCCTGTCTCAAATCCGCCCCACACAGATTAGCCTGAATCAAATCCGCCCCGCGCAAATCCGCCCCGCACAGCCTCGCCTTCATCAGGTTAGCGCCATGCAAATCAGTACCTCTAAGATTAGCTTTCACCAAGTTAGCACCTTTGAGATTCGTATCTCTGAGATTAGACTCGGCGAAATCTCGTGCCAAATTCAGACCCACCATTGCCGCCAGTTGAGCTAAATTGTCTGTTTCTGCCGCGACAACGTTCTGAATCAGGGCTTGGAGTTGGGTAAAAAAACGTTCATCCATCATAATGTAACTCGACTCGACTGAGATAGGGCTTAAACTTACGTTCCAGCAACTGCTGAATAATCAGCCTGTCCAGCACCGCCCGTTTATTGCGACTAATATCCGGACTCCACAATCGGTCAACATGGGTCAAACAAATATCTCGTCGCGATACTTCAAATGTGGCGTCCACGCGACAGGGAAGGGTAGAAATGCTCAATGTGCCGAGTTTGACCTGATTGAGCCAGCCATTTAAGACAGGCTGTCCCCGTTCTTCTTCAAAAATCCAGGCGGGGTTTTCTTCGGTTACTTTTGTAGTAATGTGACAAATGGAATAATGGTTAGGTTCCCCGTTTAGTGACGGTTGTCCGGTTGCTCCATTTCCCTGTAGATCAAGGGTGGGCAGATCGAATTCGGGTGAGGTGCGATCGCGAATTGGACGATTGGTTGGGGAATCCGTCTCCACCGTTGGTACACCCAATTCCATAGAACCCATAATCCGGGACTCATAAGGAATCTCACCCCCCTCTATCCTCAGCCTTAATGCTCCCCCTTTGAGTCCAAACTGAACCCGTCCTTTAGGTAAAGATTCCCACTGATGGCTAAACTGAAGGGTTAAGTACAGGTCAATTTGTGGCGTTGAGAACGGTTGCAGAAACTCCAGATAGTCAGGATGTTCTACAGGTTGCACCGGAATTCCTGCCAATGTCATGTACAGGCAATCCGGACATTTATTTTCCGGTTCTGGCTGGGATAGAGGAGAAAATGATGAAGGCATTGCTGAACACCGACTGAGTAGGGGTTCATCTATAACCGTACATGACCTGGGACTCGGTTGTTTGCCTGCGTAACATTAGGTAACTAAATCCTGGCTGAAAATCCGCCACGCCAGTAGGGTGGGTTAGGCGGGACTTTAATTGAGGCGATAACCATTCAATGAACTCTCCGCCGTAACCCACCGATATTAATGTTGGGCATAATTTGGAAATTGGCTGGGGTCAACGGCGCAATTAATTAAATAAAGGGCGCAATGCCTTGCGCCCCTACGGATTGGATACACTATCCATCAAACGTTAATCAACGCTCTAATATTATTCACATCAAAATCCAGTTGGGCAAAGTCTTGCTTGTGATTTAACAGAATTTTGCGGAATTCGGCGGGAATATCCCCATCTTCATTCTTGATGATATATCCATACTTAATCGCCGTTAACACATTCACCAGATAAAGCAGTTGCGTCGCTTCTCCTGAATCTGGAGCAATAGTCGGATCATCCTCATTCCCAAAACTACCATTACGCAGTCCGAGAGAACTATACAAGATTTCTCCTCCAGCATCTGTTTGGGAATCATTCACCCAGGAATGCCACAAGGTTACGTGGAAAATCGCAAACCGACAGAACTGTTTTAAGTATTCCATATCATTGGCATCAGGTTTATCCGATAGCGTAATCGGACTTACCACTTTCAGACTGCCATTGATGGTGCGTCGGGAATTATTCGGTTGAGTCAGTTCATTCGTATCGTACCATTCATACCCATCGTCGCCACCACCGTCTTTTCCGGGTTCATACGCCACACTATGGTTAACCAAGTCATCCGATAAGCGATGAATTTCAATCCATTCGCGTTCAATCTCATCCTGATACGTTTGGAAAAAGACATCAATATATTCCGTCAAAAGCTGCCAATAGAGATTGGCTATTTTGGCATAGGTATGCGTTTCACATAACGGCTGACGAGGTTGCCATCCTTTCCAATCCAACTGCGACATGCTCTCATGACAAATCTGCACCACACTCTCTGGTGTCAATGGTCCAGCGGTGACAACATAGCCCACATTTGGGTCTACCAATACCGTATCCGCTCGTCGATTGATGTTAATCAAACTCTTGAGATGAGGAATCAACATCAGGCGGAGCGGACTTTTTCGCAAGTTACGGAATGCAGCAACTGTATATTGCTCCATTTGCAAATGAGCTTTTATATAATGCTCAATCAGTTCAGCAGCGAAGAAAGTGTTGGTGCGAAAAATTCGTTTAGCTTGCAACCATTTATCGCCATCCTTGGGAGTATAGGTAATCGGTTCTTTCAGGGCAGAAAAGGGGGCGTAGGAATCAGGCTGTCGGCTTTGAATAGTAATTGATGTGGGTAAAAATTTGCCATCTTTTACCTCAAAGGTTGCATCGACATTGTGCAGGTCATGAATCTGATCTTTTTCGTAAGCATCCCAGTTAAATGTCACTTTGTACTCATTCGGTTTACTCTTATTTTTTTTCGGTAAGCAGGGATTCATCCCATTGAGAACCCGCAGTCCAAAAAATTCATCACTTCGGGTATATCCCGGATTTTTTCGCTCTAGCTCAATCGTGGAATTGGGTGGATAATCAGCTTGAATTTCCTGGAGAGAGGGTTGATTCGGATTAAGCGTATTTTCGATAACATGCTTGGCTTTAATTGGGGTTAAAAGATTCGCAGCTTCATAACCTTGTAGTTTACGACCAATCGCATCTTCGTCCGGTGTTCCCTCTAACTCGGTAAATAGAATACGGGGGAAGGGATTTGTGGCGTTGTAAAGCCAGTAGGGAACAGTGCAAGTGCCAAAGTCATATTCTTTTTGCGTAACATTATCGGGTCCTTTAATCGTGTAGGCGAGACGTTTGGCAAGCACCAATTCATTGTTGGTATCGAAGTTGCTGCGAATTTCGATGACTCTCAGTTCTAAATCTGGCTTGTCTTTAAACCCCGCTTGTTCCGGATCATAGTAAATCTCAAAATACCCATTGCGATCCGTTATCCCTTTCCCTAGATACTCTTCCGGTGTACCAATGTCTCGATCCCACAACTCCACTTCCATATTATGTAAGGGGTTTTGGGTGTCACTGAAGACAAGCTGACCGATAACTTTACTTAACTGCGATCGTTGTTTTGCCGCTTTTTTTTTGAGTTTTTGCTGAGCGCTAGACGTGTTAATTAGCCTGAGCTTTAAAACTTGGAATAGTTCTTGAACAATCGTTTGCGACTTGGTCATGTTGATGTCCTTTTCTCAAAAAAA
>CAKZMA010001596.1 GCA_937127375.1 uncultured Coleofasciculus sp.
TACAGTTTATTGCATCTGCATTAGCGGCTTTATGGCTTTATCCATTACTAACGGCGGCGATTGGTGCAGTTACCCTTTTTGCTGTTCGGTTTCTTCATCGTATTAGTGTAGCAGGTAACCGTCATTCCTCTGATCGAGAGCGCTACGCACCTGAGGCTGGACGCGAACTTAAAGAGTATCTTTTGGATGCTTCTTCCTTCATTGGTGATCATCGATCCCAAGCCGATACGTTATCACAACCTTTCCCGAAAACTGAGCGTTGGCTGTACAGCCTTTCAGAATTTTTGATGGTTGTGCCGTTAAGTCGCCTAGTCACAGGCATTTTAAGTGGCTTCGTTATCGGCGCGATTGTGATTGGTCTGGGAATTCATATAAGTGGTGATAAATCAAGCCTAGGCAAAGCGTTGGTCTATCTCATCATGTTGAGATATATGGTAACATCGTTTCAGCAAATTATTAGCTATATATCCTCCCTGAATCGTTTTTACTCGCAAGCAGTACGCTATCGCAGCTTGCTTAGAGGTGAGGTTCCCAGTGATATATTGATTGAGCAAATGATAGAAGAGGACGACAATGATTAAAAAAATAATTCTAAAACTGAAGCAATTGAAAGAAAAAATAAAATCCAATTCTCCTAAATCGATAAATTGGATTGTCGATGCATTAGAACCCGATTGGCTATATAAGTATCGAGTTCTCAATTCCCCGCGATCTAAAAAACTAAAGCAACTCGCCGAAATCAGAGGCGAATCAATTCAGCAAATCCTTGACAAACTCCCCAAAAGCGTCATTCGCAATCCGCCTCGGAAATTTAATAAAATCACACGTTATCCCATTGGCGTTGACTTCACTGAGGCAGGACTCAAGGATGGTCTAGGGTATGTCAAATTAGCCAACGGCAGAATTTTCTACGGTCATCCCTCGATTGAATACTATCGCAACGTTTACGCTGGGATTCAGGATCTCGTATCACCCAATTTAACCCCTGATAGTTACCGAGTCGCCATGGATGTCGCGGCTCGGTATCTGGGAGGGGACAATTCCAACTACGGCTGGTATGATCAGCAACTCCTTCCCGGTGCAGGAGGCGTGATTGTCGAAGTCGGTGCTTACCTAGGTCATAAGACTATCCGCTTCCACGACCAACTTGTCGGACCGACAGGCAAAATCCTTGCCATCGAAATTATGCCACAGAACGTCGAGATTTTATCCCGCAATGTTCAGGAAAATGGACTGAGTGATAGCATCAATGTTGTCTGGTCAGGGGTGTGGAGTTCTCGTGGAGAACAGGTGGTGAGAGGGAAAGGATTTCAACGTAACTCACTGGTCATCCTGGATGAACAAAACTTGCCAGAAGTTATGACGGTTCCAACCGACACCCTCGATAATATCCTGGAAAATTGGGGAGTAGAACCTATAGACTTTATGGATATCCGGACGAATGGCGCCGAAGTAGAAGTTCTGCGCGGTCTGGATAAAATGCTAGACCGGGTGAAAGTCATTTATATCGCCACCCGGTTTAGTTCAGGTGGAGAAACAACTTATAATCAATGTCTACAAATTCTCAGAGAAAGGGGTTGCGTCATTCTACCCCATACAGGGAAAAAAGCCATATATGCCGTGACCGCAAAATTTGCCCACTTATATAGTCATATCAAAAAAAAGAAAAAAATTAAGTCATGAACTGGATATTAAAAAAATGGCAAAACTACTGGTTTCCAAAAAATGGCGTTTTGAGTATTGGCATCTGTCGAATCGCCGTTTTTCTCTCAATTCTGCTCACCCATCTTGACATCAGCCCCTTTAATTATCAGGCTTTACTAGATTCTCAACCCCTTGACTTGTATCAACCTGTCGGTGTGTTAAAGTTTTTCGGAAACACACCCCCTTCAGCCT